>JAAYIB010000054.1 GCA_012744295.1 Acholeplasmataceae bacterium | reverse complement strand
CCCAATATGAAGGCCAGGTTATCCCCGCGTTACTCACCCGTCCGCCACTAACTTTCATCTCTTCCGTCCGACAACTTCCGAAACGATCGTCCGTTCGACTTGCATGTGTTAAGCACGCCGCCAGCGTTCGTCCTGAGCCAGGAGCAAACTCTCCAAAATAATTTTATTCTGGAAAGCCAAATTGGCTCTCTTAAAATACTGACTTGTTTTTTTCGATTTCTCGAAATTAATTGACTCGGTCAAAGCTTGCGCTTCGACCCGCACATTCGTTTTTGGTTTTGTTCAGTTTTCAAGGTTCCTGCGTTGCCGTCGTAACGGCGACTTGTACATAATACCACTTCAAGATACCAGTGTCAACACTTATTTCAGAAATACTTTTTACTTTTTCCCTGGCGACCTGTCTCTCTCGAGGGTGCTCTTATATATTAGCACGAAGCACTACTTCATGCAAGCCCTATTTGCAATGTTTTTGACTGTTTTATCATTGAACGCCAGGCAACGTTGTCAAGAAAAAAGGCTTTGTATCAGTGTTTATTTGAATTTATTTAGAGCTTTCCCGTCGATATAATCACAAAGGCGGCCTTGATATGTGCCTCTTTCGGCAAGAACATCTTCAATTCTTGCCTTTATTTCCCACCATTTACGCCCCCAGTTGCTAAATTCGGTATGGCTTTCTGGCGCCCGGCCGATAAGCCTTTGCAAAACAATTCCTTTATCCAGATACTCGAGAAAAAGCACTACCCTTTCGATGTACTCTTCCAAACTTATCAAATTGATTTGACCGGCAAGATAGTCCTTTGCCATAGGAGTATCTTTTATAATGTACAGCGCATGCAGCTTTGCCTCGGTTGTCTTCATAACGGATAGAATCTTAGCGGTTTCTATTACATCCAACCTGTCGCTCCCCGGCAAATTCAAAATGACATGCGTACAACTTTCCAAGCCCACCCTGTTGATACGCTGCATAGCATCAAGGTATTCCGCAAGCGAATGCCCCCTGTTGATGCATTGTAAGGCATGGTAGTTGGCCGTCTGCAACCCCAGCTCTATGCTTATGTCAACCCCGGTTTCCAGTTTTAATTCCGCCAGGCGCATCAGGTATTCATCACTGACGCAGTCAGGTCTTGTAGCCAGGGCAATCCTCACAACATCCTTCTCGCAGGCCTCACGCACATACGTCATCAAGCTTTCAAGTTCAAGATACGTATTTGTATTATTTTGAAAGTAAGCAATAAATTTTTGCGCTTTATATTTGTCCATAATATGGCCGCGATGCATGTCCAGCTGTTCTTTTACGCCAATTTCAGCCGAAATGTGCTGATAGCCGGCGCCAATGTCACCGCAGAACGTGCAGCCGGCTTTTCCGCAGATACCATCGCGATTCGGACAAGTTACCGGTATGGCGATCGGAAGCTTGTAAACCTTGATACCGTATCTCTGTTTAAGAAAGTCAGAATAATTGTTATACCTTATTTGCATAGAAATCCTCTTTTTCTAATTCAATGTAAGAAGGCTCGTCCTCCGCATAGTTTGTCAACGCCAAAAATTCATAAGCGACGCCCGTAACGGGGTGACGGCTAAATCTTTCTATTGAATAATATTTACGAATCTTGCGCCATGTAGCAAAGTTGTATTCGGGCACGTATTTTCTCACAAGCTCGTCATTCCTCCAAAAGTCAAGCAGCAAAGCCTTGAATGCGTCTGCGTGCCACTCAAAGCTTTCAGGCCGCCAGCCGGGATTGTAAAGAAAAATATCGAAACGCAAAGCCTCAACCACTTCTTCAAACTCAGCGGAGAGGTTTTCTGCTGCATACTCCTTGAGATATAGGTAAATATTTCGTTGGTTATGGTCACGATCAAAAAGTCCCCGTGAAGGCCACCAACAAGTGAGGTGTTCGTAGAAAAGAAAGGCGCTGCCGCGCCCGACAAGGCGAACCAGGCAGGCAAGGGCATGCTTGAATTTACCGCTGTTGTAGGTATGGTCAAACAAATCCTCAAGTTTTTTCAAGAAGAAGATTTCCTTATAACTCATGTTTTTCGTGTACAATACCTCATACGGAGCCTCATCCATATGTACAATGCCATAATCGTCTCTTTGGCCATATATTCTCGAACCATTCAAAACCTTTAAAAACCCCAGCTGGAGCATGTGTGGATTTAAGCTGTAAACATCGTTAAAGGATTTCTTAAAACTATCCAGCTCTTCGTAGGGCAAACCCGCAATCAAGTCCAAATGAAGGTTTATGTTGCCAAAGGACAACAACGCATGAACATTTTTCTCCAGAAGTCTCCAATCGTCGTGCCTTCCAATTGCCTCGCACGTAGCTTGGTTTGTCGTTTGCACGCCAATCTCAAACTGGAATCTGCCCTTTGGAACTGTTTTTAAAAACTCAAGGACTGCAGGAGACAATAAATCGGCTTTGATTTCAAAATGAAAAACAGAATTTTTCCCTCTTTCAGCCAAGAATTCCATAATTGGCAGAAAATACGCTTCGTCAAGGTTATAAGTTCGATCAACAAACTTTACCAAAGGAATTCCTGCTTCAATAAGAAGCGATAGTTCTGCAAAAACCTTCGCCAAAGGTTTTTTTCTAACAATGTGCCCAATTCCCGACAGGCAGTAGGAACAATTGAAGGGGCAGCCTCTCGTACATTCGTAGTAAACTATCTTTTGTTCCTCTTTTACGCGGTCAAGATCAGGATATGGAAAAGGCAGACAGGAAATGTCGTTTACTATTGCAGGCTTTAAATTTCTTCCTTCCGAAGCTTGCTTTGAGCGTCGAGCTACATGCTTCACACATTCGTCTTCAGTTATCGTGAACCCGGCAAGGAATGAAGCGAAGGCTTCCTCACCTTCCCCCTCTACGATGTAATCCGCTGCGCCGCATTCACAAAAAGCTTCATTTGCAGAAAAAGAAACCTCGGGGCCGCCTAAAACGACTATTGTTTGTGGTCTTACCTTGCGTATCAGGTTCGCCAGAGAAAATGCATAGTCTTTGTTCCAGATATGCACGTCAATTCCAACAACATCAGGCTCTTCTTCCATAACGTCAGATAAAACCTTCAAGATTGGCGTTTGTATAGTTTTTTCCGCAAAGTCAACTTCAAATCCTTTTTCCCTGCAATAGACGCTAATGGAGCGAATGCCGAGAGCCGTATGAATATACTTGCTGTTAAGAGCTATCAAGACAGTCTTCATTTTACAACCTTTCTGCCGGTTACATCAACTGGGTCGAAAACCCAGAAGTTAGCTGTGCTATAATAATAGTATTCAGACAAAATTTTTGCAAGGAGTGTTTAGATAATGTCAAACGAGGTTATATTAAAATATGGCTCGAATATAGAGCGCAAAGACGTGCCGGTTTTGTTTCAGTGGCAGGTTCAGGACATTTTTCCCAACGATGCTTCCTGGTCCCGTGCCTGTTCAAGGCTTAAAGATGACGTCATGTCTTTTTCGGCTTTTAGGAATACGCTGAATTCAGCTGAAAACCTGCGTGCCTGCTTAGCGGCAAGGGATAGTTTAGCGCTTGCTGCGGAAAGAATTTATGCTTATGCACGTCTCTCTCGAGACACCGACACCGGGAACCAGGCCTATCAGGCATTAGTTGGGCAGGCAGAGGCGCTCGTTGCTGAGTGTAACAACGCCGTTGCCTTTGTCGAACCTGAAATTCTCGGCTTGCCGACCCACTTGTTAAAAGAATTTACGGCACAAGATGACGGCTTTAAAGAGTATGCGCACTACCTTGATAACTTGCTTCGTATGTCTTTGCATGTTTTAAGCAAAAATGAGGAAGAACTCCTCGCCAAAAGCAGGCTGGCCACAGCTTCAGCCGAGAACATCTTCAGAGTGCTTACAGGTGCGGACATGTCCTTTCCTCCCGCCCTCGATGCTGAAGGCAGCTCTGTTTTGGTCAGCGAAGGCAGTTATTTATTAAATATGACTTCCAAAGACCGTGTATTGCGTAAAAATACCTTCAAAAATCTTATGGATACATACAAGTCTTTTCGTAATACATTTGCCTCATCCCTGGCAGGTAACTGTAGAACAGCTGCTTTTTACGCGCAGACCCGCAACTTCAAAGACACCTTGACGGCAAGTCTGGCAGAGGACAATATACCCGCCTCGGTATTTGAAAATTTATTATCATGTGTAAATGACAATTTGAAACCCTTGCACAATTACATCAGTTTAAAAAAGAAAACTTTAAATTTATCCAAGCTGCACCCTTATGACATTTATGCCCCGCTTGCAACAACAGATGCCGAAGCTTTTGCGTACTCCTTCCCTGAAGCCTGCAGCATCATAAAGGATTGTCTCAAGCCTCTGGGAGAAGACTATGGAGCAATTCTTGAAAAGGCATTTGCTTCACGTTGGCTGGATGTTTATGAAAACCGCGGCAAACAATCCGGTGCTTATTCATGGGGGCTTTATGGAGTCCATCCCTTCGTTTTGCTGAACTATCAGCCAAGGTATAACAGCGTTTCAACCATAGCTCACGAAATGGGACACGCTTTGCACAGTTATCTCAGCTCAAACCAACAAACATATGTAAATTCCGACTATACAATTTTTTGCGCCGAGGTAGCCTCCACCACCAACGAAATTTTTCTTTTGGAACATATGCTGAAACAGTCGGAAGGAACGCAGAGAATTTTTTTGCTTTGTCAATTTTTGGAGGCTGTCAGGACGACAGTATTTCGTCAAGTACAATTTTCCGAGTTTGAAGCCTTTATTCATGGTGAAATTAACGAAGGCAGAACTTTGACAGCTCAAAATCTTGAAAACCTCTGGCTTGAGCTTAATCGAAAATATTACGGAGTTGATTTCGCTCTTGACGAGGAATTAGCTGCGGAATGGTCACGGATTCCTCATTTTTACCGTCCCTTTTACGTTTACAAATACGCGACGGGCTATGCAGCGGCAACATGCTTCGCCGAATCAATCCTCCAAGAAAGCCCTGGGGCGCGTGAAAATTACCTGCGGTTCCTATCTTCCGGCGGTTCAGACTATTCTTTGAACCTTTTGCGTTCTGCCGGTGTTGACCTGAACTCGCCGGAACCGCTAAAGGCTTTAATGAAAAAATTTAACGAAAAGCTCTCAGAGCTTGAATCTTTACTGTAAAAACAGACTGGCCACCAAAATGTTGTGGCCAGTCTGTTTTTTTATGTTCTTACATTTAAATTTTTAGAGTTTTTGCAACAGAATCCTTCATTGCCTGTTTTTCAATCTTAAGCTTATGCCGGACCGGAGCTTCCTTAAGTTCACGCAGCTGTTGCGGTATGGTTGTCGAACTGAGACCTGCCAACAATTCAAGAGCTTCGAAAGGGTCCATTTCCTGACGGTAAAGTTCCGGCTTGATTGCTTCAAGAACCGAACCGTAAAACTTAAAAGGACTTGCCGTTGATAAAACTACGCAATATCTTTCATCGGATGAAACAAGCCTGTATTTTTCGCAAGCTCTCCAGGCAACCGCTGTATGAGGGTCAAGCAGGTAGTTTTTATCACGAAAAACCTTACATATTGTTTCTTTTGTTTCGAACTCATCAACCCATGTGCCAAAAAATGCTTTTTGTATTTTCCCGAGCAGCTTGCTGCCGACGTCATAAAACCCTTCATCCCTAAGCTCTTTCATCCAGGCGGCAACCTTGGCCGCGTCCTCGTCTGTGATCTGGTATAAAAGCCTTTCAAGATTGCTTGAAATCAGGATATCCATCGAAGGCGATATTGTCTTGTAAAAATCTCGACGTCTGTCATACTTGCCGGTATTGAGAAAAACGGATAAAACATTATTGGTGTTTGAAGCACAGATGAGCTTATGTACGGGAAGCCCCATGCACTTGGCATAATAACCGGCCAAAATATCCCCAAAGTTTCCGGTCGGTACCGAGAAGTTTATTTCATCTCCGGGATTAATGCAGCCAGCCTTGACCGCATCGGCGTAAGCGCTGAAATAGTAAACAACCTGGGGTATTAAGCGGCCCCAGTTGATTGAGTTGGCCGAAGAGAAGGAAAAACCTTTTTCCTCAAGTTTCTCGACAAGTTCCCGGTCCGCAAGTATTTCCTTTACTCCCGACTGCGCATCGTCAAAGTTCCCTTTGACGGCGATCACGCTTACGTTGTCTCCGACCTGCGTAATCATTTGTCTTTTTTGAATCTCACTGACTCCTTCATCCGGATAGAAAACAATGACGCGCGTTCCCTTGACGCCGGCAAAACCTTCGAGCGCTGCCTTTCCCGTATCACCGGAAGTAGCTACAAGAATCACTATGTTATGCTGTTCTCCGGTTTTTTCGAGAGCCTTCAGCAAAAGGTGCGGCAAGAGCTGCAGGGCGACATCTTTGAAGGCCGATGTCGGCCCGTGCCAGAGCTCGAGCACTCCTGTTTTATCATTCACCTGCTTCAGCGGTGCTGTATTATCTTGAAATTTGTCCCCGCAATACACTGCGTGAGTACATTGCTGCAGTTCATCCATTGTATAATCTGTCAGGAAAAGCGATAATATTTTCGCCGCACGTTCGGCGTACGGCATGTCGCTCATCGCTATAATTTCTGACAACGTCAAGGTCGTAAGTTTTTGAGGTACGAAAAGTCCGCCGTCATCGGCCAACCCTCTGGTAATAGCGTGAGCAGAACAGACCTTCTCCGTTTTACCGCGAGTGCTTGTATATAACATTGCCAGCATACCTACTTTCTCTTCCATGTTAATAGCATTTCTATAATAGCATATAGGTTTCAACTCTGCAATAATCGGCGAATTTAACGGATTGCTATCCGTGCAATTTTTGCCTTAACCGCACGTCTCAGATTTTCGGGAGAAAGCAGCAACTGCGTTCCCCTTTGTCCCGCACTCAATAATATCTCTTCCCAGCAAAAGGCGGACTCGTCAAGAATAACGGGAAACTCTTTTTTTGCACCAAGTGGGGAAACTCCGCCGCGAATATACCCGGTCAGTGGCAACACCTCTTTTAAAGGCACTATTTCCACTTTTTTATTCATACTTATTTTTGCGACTTTCTTCAAGTCGAGTTCTCCGTCACCTGGTATGCAGGCAAAAATCACACCTGTCTTGTCACCGCGCAAGCACAACGTTTTAAAAACCTGTGCAGGCGGTCTTCCTATTGTTTCCGCAACATGCACTGCATCAAGTTGTTTTTCGTCAAACTCATATTTGAGCAACTCATATGGTATGTCCAATGAGTCTAAGATACGAGAGGCATTTGTTTTCCTATTCTTCATAATCCTCCACTGCCTATTTTAAAGTATTAAATGGAAATTGCCGGTCTGTTTTGATATAATTTATATCATATCATATCATTTCAATCTTTAGATTTAAAGTCACCAAAACATCAGTCAATATAAAATGAGGTGTAGCAATGACAAACGTCAGGTTTGCATGTGCGCAAATCGAAGTGATTCCTGGAAGGCCAGACCTTAACTTTTCTCGTATGCTCTCAGCAATTGAAACCGCAAGACAGACCAATGTGGATATCCTACTGTTCCCTGAGTTAGCCCTGCCGGGTTACTTTTTGGGCGATTTGTGGGAACGTCAGTCATTTCTTGATGATTGTGAAAAATACGGGCAAAAGCTTGTTGAAGCAACAGCCGGAATATGTGTCATTTTTGGCAATATCGGACTTGACCGCGGTAAAATTAATGAAGATGGCGGATGCCGCAAATACAACGCGGCCTTTGTGGCTCATAATAAAGAGCTTCTTTCAACAGCTGGTCCTTATAATTTCCTGCTCAAGACAGCCATGCCAAACTACCGGGTATTTGAAGACAGCCGACACTTTCACAGTTCCCTTAAACTTTCCATGGAGCTTGCGCTTCCCCTGTCACAGCTGCTACAGCCTGTTGCAGTCACCATCCGCGGCCATGTCATTAAGATTGGTGTCATGCTGTGCGAAGATGGCTGGACGGACAACTACGAGACAGATATTCCGAAACTCTTGGCAGCAAACGGCGCAAACCTCCTCTGCAATTTGTCATGTTCACCTTTTTCTTTGCAGAAAAATACAAAACGCCACAAGATTTTTTCGGCACAATCAAAAGAACTGCGACTGCCTTTAATTTACTGCAACAATATCGGCACTCAAAATAACGGCAAGAACGTTATTGTCTACGACGGCTGCAGCAGTTTTTATCAAGCCAACGGAACGCTTCTTTGTGAAGCTCCCGCGTACGACGACTGTCTTTTGACGTGCAACTACAACGCGGCGTCCAATTCTTTCATTCCAAGTTCTGCAAATATTAAACAGAACAAGGATAATTGCGAGCTTTTTATGGCTGTTTCCTATGGTGCGGCTAATTTCCTCAAGCAAATCGGAATTACAAAAATTGCAGTTGGTTTATCCGGTGGAATAGATTCAGCTGTGGCCGCAGCCTTATTTGTCCATATCCTTGGCGCCGAAAATGTCCTGCTGGTTAATATGCCCTCCGTATATAATTCTGCGCTTACAAAAAGTCTATCACTCCAAATCGCCGAGAATCTGGGAGCCAATTACTGTATAATCCCGATTGATCATAGCGTTGAACACACCTACGAACAGCTGCAGACTGCCATAATACGAAATTATTCCACGGATTCCTTCTTTTCAACACAACTATCGGACTTAAACCGGGAAAACATTCAGGCCCGTGACCGGACCCGCATACTTGCCGGACTTGCCTCTGCCTTTGGCGGAGCCTTTTCCTGCAACTCCAACAAAACAGAATTAACCGTTGGCTATGCAACCTTCTATGGCGATCTTGCCGGCGTGCTTGCTCCCATCGGTGATCTGTGGAAGTACCAGGTTTATGATTTGGGACGCTACCTAAATGAAGTTGTTTTCAACAAGCAGGTTATACCTGAAGAAGTTTTTGCAATTGCGCCAAGCGCGGAACTCTCTTCTGAGCAAACGGTCGGCGTCGGTCGAGACCCCATTATATATGATTATCACGACCATCTTTTTCAGGCAATGATGGAAAATGGGCGCAAAACTTCACCCAACGAAATATTAAAGCTTTATGAAGCAGGCCTGCTCGAAACTGCTATAGGCTGTCGCCAGGGAATAGTTGATACTATTTTTCCGAATTCTGCTTCATTTGTCCGAGATCTTGAGCGCTGGTGGAATCTCTTTACCGGTTTTGCCGTAGCGAAGAGAATCCAGGCACCGCCAATCGTCACCGTAAGTAAAAGTTCTTTTGGCTATGACTATCGGGAAGCTCAGCTCCAATCCTACTATTCTCCGGAATATTACGAAATAAGGCAGCGCCTTCTCTCCGTAAGAAAATAGAAATCAACCCCGAAATATTCTGCTAAAGATTTCGGGGTTGATTTTTTGATTAACGACGTGTAATACCCTAAAATGCGCAATCTTCATAATATGTAGGTCGTGCCAATGCTGATTCGGCTTGTTTGTTAGGGTTGCAGCGCTTAAGAAAGAATAGTTCCCGTTCTTTTATTCGCATGCTTTTAGAGCGGATCGCTGTAAAACGGAATCCGACTAGAATCATATATGATCTTAATTGCTAATTTTTATGGCATTAAAACTTCTGATTGTGCCTTGCTTTACAACAGTTAGCTTTTTTACTTGTTTGCAATCATTTGCAAACAATGTATTTTTTTATCGGACAATCCGTTTTTTTATGCTATAATCAAAACGAAAGGAAGTGGTCAATTTGAATAATGTTCTTAACATCAACGAGTTGCAGTACTTGGATGTATTGTTAAAAAACATCATGTACCGGGCAAAAAGCAAAAAGATTCTTCGCGTTGTCATCAGAGACGGCTCGTTGCTCATCAGCGGTGACTTCTTCATTTATAAGAAGCACCAGCCAGTCAGACAGCTTCCTCACAGTGACTTTATTGATGAAAACCATCTTCCAGCCTTCCCTTTGAAATCCGTAAAGGAAATTCTGCAACCATATGATGACCATACCGGTACAACAAACTCGGCTATATTAGCCGTCACAAATACGGCTGTCCTCTTAGAAACAATCCTCTCCAACGATTTTCACAGCCTCGTAAAAAACAACCCCTGGAAAACCAATATGGGGGACGAACTCCACGTCCCGCCTATTTTGTACCATCCTGAATTTCTAAATCAGATTGAATTTCATTCCTTCCCTTTTTATTTACTTGATAATGAAAAACAGTACGAAGTAGTTTCACTGCTCGCTGTAGACGCTTAAAAGAGAAGCTGCACGCAAATTTAATTTGCGTGCAGCTTCTCTTTTACTCTTTATTAATCATTCTTAACTCAATCGCCTCACCTAAGTGTGCAGTACCTATCGAGCTGCTGCCTTCCAAGTCAGCTATTGTTTGAGCTACTTTTATGATTCGGTCATAGCTGCGAGCGCTCAAACCCAAATTTTTAAAGGCTTTTTCCAGCAAATTTGCTGCCTGTGGTGTTAAAGAACAAATTTTCTTGATTGCCCGATGCTGCATGGCCGCATTGCAATGCAGACCGCTCTTTTTAAGCCTTTCTGTTTGCAAGGACCTTGCCGCTGTTACTCTTTTGCGTATAGATGAGGAACACTCAGCAGGTACAGTGTTGTTCATGTCATTATAGTCGAGCTTGGGAACATGAATTTGTATGTCAATCCTGTCCAAAAGCGGTCCCGAAATCTTTTTATGATAACGTTCAATATCTCCAATTCGACAGCCGCAGACGTGTACACCGTCGTTCTCTCCATAAAAACCGCAAGGACAGGGATTTTCGGCAGAAATCAGTATAAACAGTGCGGGAAATGACAATGTCGCCTGCACCCTGCTGATTGTGACGAAACCGTCTTCAAGCGGTTGTCTTAAAACTTCGAGGGCCATACGGGAAAATTCCGGAAGTTCATCCAAGAACAAAACGCCGTTGTGACTTAAAGTCACCTCTCCAGGCTTTGGCAAAGAACCGCCGCCGATCAGTGCGTTGTGCGATACCGTGTGGTGAGGGCTGCGAAAAGGCCTTTCCTGAATTAATCCCTGGTTTTTATTAAGAAGCCCCGCAATACTGTAAATTTTCGTTACTTCAAGAGCTTCTTCTTCCGTCATTGGCGGCAGAATAGTCGGCAAACGCCGTGCAAGCATTGTTTTACCGGCCCCCGGCGCGCCAACCATCCGCACATTATGGCCGCCGGCAGCAGCAATCTCCAAAGCTCTTTTGGCAACCAGCTGTCCCTGCACATCTGAAAAATCAACATTATAGGCGTTTTCTTCTCCAATGCTCATATTTCCCTTGTGCAGCTTTTCAAGTCTTGCTTCACCCTTTAAATGGCTGGCCAACCGGCAGAATGTATCCGGTGCGTAGACGGTAACGCCTTCGACCAAGCCTCCTTCCCCCGCATTGCCGGAAGGTATAAAAATCTCTTCTCGTCCCTCGTTTCTTGCTCTGATAATCATTGGTAAAATACCGCTTACATTTCTGATTGTGCCATCCAATGCCAACTCGCCGACAAAAACCTTGTTACTGCCGGTCTGAGCATCAAGTTGGCCGCTAGCGCACAAAATTCCGACGGCAATTGCAAGGTCAAGGCCAGAACCATCTTTTTTAAAATCTGCAGGAGCCAAGTTGACCGTAATACGAGTCGTTGGAAAGCGATACCCCGAATTTTTCAAGGCGGCCCTGACTCGCTCTTTTGACTCTCTTACCGACGTGTCCGGAAGACCGACAATTTCAAAGCCCGGCAAACCGCTTGAAATGTCAACCTCGACAATAATTTCCTCTCCGTCAATGCCTAACGTCGTTTCTCCGTATGTTTTTGCATACATAAAATCGCCACCCATATCATACTAAAAACATTGTTGAATATGATTGATTTGCATTTTATCACCATTGACAAAAATTTCAATGACGTCGAAATTAATGCTTTTAAATGCACAATTCTGCTCCTGCAGAAATTGCAAAGCCGTTGTGCGAATTTTTCCCTGTTTCTGTCTTGTAACAGCATCAGCCGGATTTCCATAGGTCAAAGACCTGCGGGTTTTGACCTCTACGAAGAACAATTCGGATGTTTTTGAAGCAATAATGTCGATTTCGCCAATTCTACAGCGATAGTTGCGACAGAGTATTTTATAGCCTTTGGATTTCAAATAGTCCGCCGCGGCGTCTTCTCCCTGCTTGCCCAAACTGGCAGCCTTATTCAAATAATCATCCCCTATAAACTTTACTTCAATACGATCAGACTGCCTGTCTCTTCACTATAAGCAGTCTGCCCTCCTTTCAGTAAACTCTTGACAGGTTCATAAGTGTGCCGATGCCATATTGTGGCACCGTGCTTTCGGATCGCCTCCAAGTGTTTCGGACTCCCATAACCTTTGTTTGCTGCAAAATCATACGCGGGATAAGCATCTGAAAGCTGCTCCATGATGCCGTCCCTCATAACCTTGGCGATAATCGAGGCCGCCGCTATCGAAGCGCTGAGAGCATCACCATGGATAATCGAAATCGTCGGCAGAGCAGGAAGTTCGAGAGGCATAGCGTCAATCAAAGCCATTTCCGGCGCAACTTTTAGGTTCTTTAAAACATCTTTCATAGCAGACTTGGTAGCCTGATATATGTTGTACCTATCAATTTCACTGACCGAGACGACTTTGACGGTAACGGCTACCGCCGCCTGTAAGATCTCATCGTATAGACGTTTTCTTGTCGCTTCGGCAACCTTCTTCGAGTCATCAAGCCCACTTAAAAAAGTGTCCTGCGACAGTATGACCGCTGCCACGACTAATGGGCCTGCGAGCGGTCCCCTGCCTGCTTCGTCAACACCGGCAATATGCAGAAGTCCGGAACTCCAGTACTGTCTTTCATAGGATAAGAGCTTCGCAAATCTGGCAATTTCTTCTTCTTCGCGCTTTAATTTACGCAAATAAGCGGAAAACAGTTTTTTTACCCCTTTTCTCTCGTCTGCGGCTATTTTGGCCAAATCTGCTTCTTGCGGCTTGCCAGTTAGGATGCCTTTAATTTCCTCTATTTTCATCACAATTCACCTTATAAAAAAAGGACCTTCAAGGTCCTGTTTGTTTTCTTTCCGGATTATCAAGTGTAAAACGCCCCATACGTCCGGTTCGGAAATCCCGCAACACCATTTGTATCACCTTGTCTATATCTGCCACTCCGCCAGCTTTCAGGCAACCTCTTGCCCTCGCTATTTTATGCAGAATGTCTTCTGATTCGTCATAATTACTTGCTGTAAGTGCATAATTTTTGAACAAGACCCCTGGATACTCTTCCTGCAGCTTGTCTACAAGCAATCTGACCGCCTGTTCCCGGTCAAAAACCTCCTCCTTGACGGAACCCGTTACAGCTAAGGAAAACCCGATTTCCGCATCTTCAAACTTTGGCCAGAGAATGCCGGGCGTGTCAAGCAGTTCCAAGCCTTTGGCGATTGTTATCCATTGCTGGCCACGGGTTACTCCCGGGCGATCGGCTGCTACCACCTTGTTTCGGCCAACCAGTCGATTGATGAGCGTCGATTTGCCAACGTTGGGAACGCCGACAATCATAACTCGCACCGAGCGATTCTTTACTCCCTTTTTCCTCCACTTTTCAATAACCGGAGCTGCTGCTTTCGAGACTGCCTCTAACAATTGCTTGACGCCTTTACCCGACGAGCAGTCTATTTTAACTGCTTCATGGCCGCTTGCCTTGAACGTGTTAAGCCATTTTTCTGTTTTTACCTCGTCCGCCATATCAATTTTGTTTAAGACGATAACCTTTGGTTTGTCACCCATCAGCTCATTCAACATCGGGTTGGTGCTCGAGCGAGGTATTCTGGCATCGAGCATTTCCACAACGACGTCAACCAGTTTTATCTGGGTTTCCATCATGCGTCTGGCCTTAGTCATATGACCGGGATACCACTGAATTTTAAAATCCATTCTCTATGCCTCCCTGCTTTCCTTAAGGCAGCGTCTTTGTCTTTTCAAAAGGCCAAAAAATCAGGCTTGCCTTGCCTTTGACTAATTGCAGCGGCACAAAGCCAACATCGCTGTATCTGCTGTCTTCGGAATTGTTACGATTGTCGCCAAGCACGAAGACATGACCTTTTGGCACTACCGACTTTCGATAATTGCTGAAATTCTTCTCTTTTGTGTATGTTTCCTTTTTTTGCACTCCGTTAACATAAACCTGACCGTTCCTGATTTCAACGGTGTCCCCGCCTACAGCTATGACTCTTTTAATAAAATCACGGGATTCGTCCATAGGGTATTTGAAAACAATAATTTCATCCCGCTGCGGATCAGCAACAAAATAGATAAATTTATTAACCAGAAGTCTTTCGCCGTTTTCCAAGGTAGGAAGCATGGAAGGCCCCGACACCATATATGGTTCTACGACGAAAGTCCTGATGCAAAACGCCAGCACTACGGCGACAATTATCGAATAAAGCCAGTCGCTTGCTATGTCCTGCCAGGTATTACCGGTTTTTTTCTTCATATAGATGCTCCTTTCGCCGATTGTAAAATAGGTCGCTAAAATAACAAAAGGGACTGATAAACAGTCCCTTCAAGATAACAATTAACGTCTTTCTCTGATGCGGGCTGCCTTGCCAGTAAGCTTGCGCAAATAATACAGTTTTGCTCTGCGCACAATGCCGCGGCGGGCAACTTCAATCTTTTCCAATCTTGGTGAATGAAGCGGGAAAGTTCTTTCAACGCCAACACCGGAGGACATTCTGCGAACTGTGAACATTTCGCGTACTCCACCGCCACTACGTGCGATAACTACTCCTTCAAACAACTGAATACGTTCTCTGGTACCTTCCACAACTTTTACAAATACTTTGACCGTGTCACCCGCACGAAAATCGGGGATGTCAGAACGTAGTTGTTCTTGTTCCAAAACTTCAATAATGTTCATTTTTTCCTCCTCAATATCATAGACGTTCATGCCTGGCGTCTGCCTGACAGCGGACCGTCCGTCTTACATACGAAAGTATTATATCACAAAGATAATTGCATAGCAATACTATTTATCCCACCAATTCTCTCCGGCAATGCGGTCCATGATTATTGCCGCTGCCGAACGAACGCAAAGATGGTTGTAGAACCCTGCACCCACAATTGGTTCCAGGATATAATCGAAGCTTTTCATCGTTTCCTGTTCGATGCCATAGCCGGTCCCAAATAAAAGCAGAACGGGCTTGTCGCCTTGAGCTAAAAGGTTGCGGACAAAGCCGTAGGAGACTGTATTTTCATATGTTCTGGCATCAGTGGTAATGATTACGGGTTTTGTTTTCTCAATCTGCTCTATTGTTGCTGCCGCCTCTGCAATACTTGGGCAATAGCTTGCAATTTCAAGGGCTTTGCAGCGATCGGGGTTATAAACACGACCGTAGCCGTTTTGCCAATAATCCGTAATTTTTTGAATAATTTTTGCCTGTTCATTTAATGGATGGATTAAAAAATATCCCTTAACGTCATAGGTACGTGCAGTTCTGGCAATATCGTGTATGTCAAAATTAGTCACGGCAGTGGCGATGACCTTCATGTTCTTGTTATATATCGGATAGTGAACCAAGCCAAGATATAAGTTAGCCATTTTTTTCACCTGACTTTTCCTTGACGACAGACAACAACAGCATGCCATCATCAAGAGCAAGGTCTGACTGCGCCAGCAAATCAGGCCGGTATAAATAAGTCGCTTTTAAAGCTTCCCGTCTTCTCCATCGTCTGATTTCAGCATGATTTCCACCCCTTAAAACAGAGGGAACCTCCATGTCTTCGTATACGACAGGCCTTGTATACTGGGGATACTCAAGCAGGCTTTCGCCAAATGACTCTTCCTGTGTGCTCTCCTGTTTCCCCAAAACGCCGGGGATGTATCTCGAAACGGCGTCCATCACGACAAGAGCAGGAAGCTCTCCGCCGGTGAGAATGTAATCTCCTATGGAAACACGCTCATCGACCCAGGCAAAGATTCTTTCATCAAAGCCTTCGTAGTGTCCGCAGAGAAAGATCAGGTCGCGCTGCGACGAGGCTAACTCCTGCACTTTTCTTTGTATCAGGGTTTTCCCACTCGGGCACAATGCTATAACGTCGGCCCCCGGAAGTTGCTTTTTTGCCTCATTTATTGCTTGTGCAAAAGGTTCAACTTTTAATACCATGCCCGCCCCGCCGCCAAAGGGGACATCGTCTACCGTTTTGTGGCGGTCGGCTGCAAAGTCGCGGGGGTTGATGCATGAAACTTCAATCAGGCCTTGCTCCAGAGCTCTTTTCAGAATACTGAAACCCGTGGCCTGTTCAATAATTTCAGGAAATAAAGTAATAAAGAGAAATTTCAACTCACTCAGCCCATTCCGGCAATTTTACGCGAATTTCGCGATTCTGCAAACTAATTTCTTTGACATTGACTTTAAGCGCGGGAAGTAATATCTCTTCCCCAGTTATGGACTTAATGACGAAAACATCGTTGCTGCCGGTTGACAGGACTTCCTTCAGAAATCCTATCACCATGTTGCTCTCGTCTTTGACCTCAAAACCGATTAAGTCGGAAACATAATATTGACCATCTTCAAGCGGCGGCAAAGCGTCGCATTCAACTAAAACCTTTAGGCCTCTAAGTTGTTCGGCGGCGTCCATACTATCGACTTCCTTTGCTTTTACAAGCAGGACGTTCTTATGAAACCTAACAGCCAATATGGATAACTTGCTGCCATCTTCTAAAAAAATGTGCTCTAAGCGAAGAAAGATATCGGGCGTCTCCGTCAGCGGCATGATACGAAATTCGCCCCGCACACCATGCGGGGCGACAATGGCGCCAATCACAATTTTCTTATCCAAGATACCGCTACTCTCTGAAGGCAACTATTTTGCCATCTTCCGTAACAATTTCGGCTCCTGTAAGCTTATCAAGATCGGTACCGATTTCCAGCTCAACTGTCCTTTCGAGCTGGCCATGCCCAATTTCAGCGCCATATTCCAGCTTTTCAGCTCTTCTCAGTTTCGCTTCAACTTCTTGTTTTGCCGCCAGACGTTTGGATCTCTCCATGTCGATTTGCTGCTTGAGCGCCGGAATCAGTGTTTCATCCTGATTTTCCTGCTCATTCAGCGCTCTTTTAGCTGTGAATTCCAATTGTTCCAAATCAAGGTCCACCTGCTGTATTCTTTTTTGGAGATCTCCAATAATTTTCGCTTTCAAGGACTCGGTAACTTTCGCCTTTACTGCAACCGGCATTCTTACGGTCATTTTTTCCATTATGTCAAACCATCCTTTTCAAACAATCTCCACGACAACTTTAACATTTTCACGCGTCGCAACAGCTTTGAGAACTATACGGATTGCTTTTGCAATTCGACCTTGTTTGCCAATAACCTTGCCCATATCCTCAGGAGCAACATGGAGGCGAAGCACCTTGGACGTGCCAGATGTTTCTTCCTCCACGACTACTGCTGACGGATTATTCACTAAAGACTTGGCCATGATTTCTACCAATTCCCTCATGTCAATCACGCCTCACTTTTTTTAGCTTTTGCCTCTGCATACTTAGCAATGATGCCGTCTTTGCTGAACAAAGACCTGACTGTATCAGTCGGTTGAGCACCTTTCGACATCCAGTCAAGAGCTTTTTCCTGATCAATTTTAACAACTGCGGGTTGAACCGTCGAATCGTAATAGCCGATGCTTTCAATGAAGCGGCCGTCACGCGGAGCGCGGGAATCTGCTACGACAATGCGGAAGAAAGGATTCTTTTTTGCACCCATACGTTTTAATCTAATTTTAACTGCCATTTATCTCACCTCCTTAAATTGGTTTTAAAACTTATCATTGCATAAAAGGCAGCTTAAAACCGCCTTTTG
>JAAYIB010000053.1 GCA_012744295.1 Acholeplasmataceae bacterium | reverse complement strand
GCTCCACACCGAGAACGTCGTCCGTCAGATAAGGTCTGAAATAGTCATTAATTAAAGTTTCCTGCAGTTCTTTTCCGATAAATTCGTTTTTACAGGCTATCACTGTCGCGGCAGGCTGGCGAAGAGCGATTTCTTCGGCAAGGTTCGGACCTGAAAGCACTGCGATACTTGCAAGGCTGATTTGTGAGGCGATAATTTCACTCATACGCAGACCGGTTTCATAATCAAAACCCTTCGTACATGAAACAATTGTTTTGTTTCGTATTTCCGGCAGAAGGGAAAGGCTATAACATAAATTGGCCATCCCATGGGATGGCACAACCAAAAAAAGTGTCTGAGCCTGATTTACGGCATAGGCAAGGTCTGAAGTGACAATAACATTATCCTGCAGCCTCAGCGCGGGCAGATATTCTGCGTTGATTCTTGTTTCTTCTATTTCTCGCGCCTTATCAGGATTTCTGACCCACAGTACCACGCCGTGGCCGTTATCGCTAAGCAGCTGAGCCAGCGTTGTCCCCCAGCTTCCGGCTCCGATTACTGCAATTTTTTGTATCATGTCGATCACTCTACTTTTTATCTTGATTTTTGATATTGGACATACTACCCTCTTTAATTTTTGTCTCTGTACCCGCAATCAATCTCTTCATATTGTCATAATGACGAATAATGACAAAAGCACAAGCGGCCAAAGCGAACAAGACAAGCTCCGCAGGATAATCGCGCACATAAGCAACTATCGGTGTGACGAAGGCCGCAACTATGGAGCCGAGTGACACGTAACGCGTTACGTATACGAGCACGAGCCACAGGGTAAACGAAAAGATACAGACATCAGGCATAAACAGCAAAATTAAGCCTAATCCGGTTGCAACGCCTCTGCCGCCTTTGAAGCCGAGCAGAAAGGAATAATTGTGGCCGAGGAGCGAAGCGATGGCGGTAAACAGTTCTACAGACAGCCCGGGCGCGAACAGCTGCCTTACAAGCAAGACAGCTGCAACGCCCTTGAGCATGTCCGCGATCAGGACAAAGGAAGCCATACGGGCTCCGACCGTCCTGAAAACATTTGTAGTTCCGATATTCTTGCTGCCGTGTTCTCTGATGTCTATCCCGCAGACCATTTTCACCAGAACTAATCCGCTTGGAATGGAACCGAATATATAACCGATCACGACAGACAGGGCAATGGTTATCATTGCAGTTACCTCTACTCTTCTTCGTTTTTACCGCGAATTATTATTTGCAGGGGCGAACCTTCAAATCCAAAAGCCTCTCGCAGTTTGTTTTCAATAAAACGCTGATATGAGAAATGCATGATTTCCGGGTCATTTGCAAAAATAACAAAAGTCGGCGGCTTAATTTTAACCTGCGTAGTATATAGTATCTTCAGTCGCTTGCCCTTGTCTGAAGGCGGCGGATTGATGGCGATTGCATCATTGACGACCTGGTTCAGTATGCTTGTTGACACACGCATTGCATTCTGCTCAGCCACATAGTTGATTACTTCGGGCAAACGATGAATGCGCTGGGAAGTTAGGGCGGATACATATACTACCGGTGCATACTGCATAAAGATCAGTTCCTTGCGCAGCATTTCGGTAAAACGCAAGGTGGAAGTATTGTCCTTTTCATACAAGTCCCACTTGTTCACGACAAGAATGACGCCTTTCCCCGCTTCATGGGCATAACCTGCAATTTTCTTGTCCTGTTCTGTAACGCCTTCGGCTGCATCGAGCACCATGAGCACAACGTCAGAGCGGTCAACAGCTCTTAGTGACCTGATAATGCTGTATTTCTCAATAGGCTCGTCGATGCGCGCCTTTCTTCGCATGCCGGCGGTATCGATGAAAAGGAAGCTGATTCCGTCCCTTGTCACAGGTGTGTCGATGGCATCCCTTGTTGTGCCGGCAACATTGCTGACAATTGAGCGTTCCTTGCCGACAAGGGAGTTGAAGATTGATGACTTGCCGACATTGGGGCGGCCGATAATCGCAACCTTTATTTCATCATTGGCGCCAAATTCGCCTTCAAGCTCTGACTGCGGAAACATTTCGACAACAGTATCCAGCAAATCTCCGAGATTAAGGTGGTTTGCGGCGGAAATTGGAATCGGTTCGCCGATGCCCAGATTGTAAAACTCATAAATATCCATTTCCTGTTTGGGCGAGTCAGCCTTATTGACCGCTAACACAACCGGTTTTCTTGAACTGCGAAGCAGCTTGGCCACCTCGGCATCCTCGTTGGTAATACCGGTCCTGGCGTCACAGACAAACAAAATGACGTCCGCTTCGGCAATTGCAATCTGCGCCTGTTGGCGTATAGAAACCGCAATTTCGTCAGTGCTCATCAGTTCAATGCCACCTGTATCAACCATCACGAACTCTCTGTCAAGCCATTCCGCGTTAGCATAAAGTCGGTCTCGCGTGACTCCCGGAGTATTTTCGACGATTGAAATCCTGCTGTTGGCAAATATGTTGAATAATGTTGATTTGCCGACGTTGGGTCTCCCCACAATTGCGACTATAGGTTTACTCATTTTATGTCCTCACTCTCAATGATCAATTCCGTCTCGGGAATGTATTCCCGCAAAAAAATAATGTTTAACTTCCTGCATTTCGGTCACAAGGTCCGCTGCCTCAATCAGGGGGGCGGGGGCATAGCGACCGGTCGCGATTACTTCCGTCCTGCCCTTGTTGTCTTTTAAAAACCTCACAACTTCTTCCACCGGCAGCATGTTATGAGCCAGTGCTATGTTCAATTCATCAAGAATCAACAAGTCATATTTTTGCTCGAGCAAGGCGCGCTTTGCAATTTCCCAGCCATCCTGAACCATCGCAAGATCTATGGGATCGGGGTTTGCAAAATCAACAAAACAATCACGGCCTATCTGTCTGACTTCAAAACCGGGCAAATATCCTGCGGCCTTATATTCGCCGTAGCCGGGATCATCCTTCATGAATTGCAGCACAAGTGTTTTGGCGCCGTGCCCGCATGCACGAAGTGCCACACCCAATGCTGCCGTTGTCTTGCCTTTGCCGTTGCCTGTGTAAACCTGCAGTAAGCCATAACCTTTCATTAGCATACCCCTCCCTTAATTAGCCAGCAGCAATTTTAAGCTGGCAGCATCGGCAGCAACTTCGACAATGCCCTGATAAGCTTCCTTGAATTTGCCAAAGCTCATATCATCCAGAAACAGGTAATCCTTGTTCAAGGTTATCCCTGGCAGTATGACGCGCTCATAGCCATTAAAGGCAGAAAGCGCATGCAAGATGTCCCTGCCGGTTAGAAGACCGGTGACATTGATTGTATTTCCAAAGAAATGATTGATAACCGGCACCACTTTATGGCAGGTGCCGTACTCGGCATTAAAAGCGGCAACTAGCGGGTCAATCAGCTTGAATGCAGCCTCCCCGACCGGCAGCAAAATACTTTTACCCTTAAAGCGGTAAGTGCTGTCCAAAGTGGTCTTTGCCCATTCGTCAAGAAAATTCCTGCTTAAGCCTATGCCGTTCTCAAGCTGTGGGAAACCGTCGTATTGCTCGGTTGGCGGCAAAGGGAGACCGGCATTCAGATAAAATTCATCACCCAGATAGATGAAACTTCTGCCGGTTTTCACGCGGCACGTTGTCTGCAGCATTTCCACTTGCTTGACAACATCCTTCGCTTCATCAGAAGAAAAAAGTCGCAGCTTGGGCAAATGCGCACGGTTCTTCGTCAGTCCGACGGGAACCACGGCCATGGTTTCAATATTTGGATATAGCGCAAAAAGATCGTCAAATGTTTTTTCCAACACCGGTCCGTCGTTGTAACCCGGGCAAAGAACAATCTGTGTATGGATGCGGATACCGTTTTCAATAAGCCTGTGGATATTCTTTAAAATCTCCCCTGCCTTACGATTGTTCATCATTGCTTGTCTTATCGCCGGGTCCGTAGCATGGACTGATACATAAAGTGGTGACAGGTGGGACTTAATAATACGTTCATAATCTTCATCCTGCAGATTTGTCAGTGTTAGAAAATTTCCATACAGAAACGAGAGCCGGTAGTCATCGTCTCTTTCATAAAGACTTTTACGCATGTTCGGCAGCATTTGCTCAACGAAACAGAATACGCAATTGTTGTGGCATTGCCTGACTCCGTCAAAAACGGCCGTTTCAAACTCCAGACCCAGGTCTTCATCAAGGGCTTTCTTTATTACTATGTTTCTTTTCACGCCGGCAGAATCTTCGACAACGAGCTCGATTGATTCCTCGGCAAGCAGATAGCTTAGTTCGACGATGTCAGCAGGAACCTTTCCGTTAACGGCAAGCAGCTTATCCATTGGTTCTATTCCGTGCGCTGCGGCAGTGCTGTGTCGCCGAACTGCCGAAATTGTTCCATTCATTTATTCTTCTCCGGTTCTGACTTCTTTTGAATTTAATATTGTAATTATAACATATAAGCTGGTTAAAAGACAAAACAAGAGGAGCAAATGCTCCCCCTGTCACAAAAAAGCTATCTTCGTTGGGCAAGTGTGCGCAGATCATGTCCGCGACACGCCAGCTGCTGATAAGTTTCTCCCTTAAAAAGCAAGGGGACTTTTTTAAGTTCGCTAACACGGCTGGCACCGGTCAACAACATAATATTGCGTAAAAGTTCAAGTTCTGACTTTATTTCTTCAAGAGCAGCCCCGAATCCTTGCTCTAATATTTTCCGAAGGATGCAGCCTGCCATGCCGACGGCAGACGCTCCGAGCGCCAGGGCCTTTGCCATATCAAGTCCGGATGCAATGCCGCCCGAGGCAATAACCTCTGACGCTCCTTCTTTTAGCAAACGGGTTTCGAGGATCGTTATAACAGTCGGTATGCCCCACCCTAAAATTTCATCAAAAACCCGGTCGCTGCGGCGCGCGGCTTCTATGGCCAAAAAGTTTGTTCCGCCGGCTCCCCCGATATCAATAAGCTTGACGCCGACATCAATCAACTGCGCCATTCTCTTTGCACAAATACCGCAGCCTGTTTCTTTTACAATTACAGGAACACTTGAATTTTGGCATACAGCTTCAATATTTTTCAGATATCCGGAAAAATCCCTGTCGCCCTCCGGCATAACAATTTCCTGTGCCACGTTAAGATGGATCTGCAATGCGTCAGCTTCGAGCATCTCAACCGCTCTGCGCATTTCTTCAGGTGCAGACTTTGCGCTCATGTTTGCAAAAACAATTCCTCGTGGGTTGAATTTACGAACTACCTTAAAGCTCTCGATATTTTGGTCACGCCTGACTGCGCCGTACTGCGAGCCGACAGCCATCGCACAGCCGGATGCAGCGGCAAGCCCGGCAATTTGTCTGTTCAAATCTGTAGAAAGGTAAGAACCACCCGTTATGGCGTTGATTATTAAGGGATTCATCAGCTTTAATCCGGCTACGGCCGTAGCGATACTGACGTCTTTAAGTCCGAGGTCAGGCATACAATCATGCATTAGGCTGACGTCGTCAAAGCCGCTCGCAAGTGGCCCCGGCGGAAGAACCGAACCTAATAGAATATGTTCTGCCTTGCGTTTTTCACGAGACATTTCGATCTCCTTTACAAGCTTACTCCGACTTCGTTACTGTCAATTTTTCGGCAAGGTCAACCGATAATTCCGGCTTATCGTTTAAGAAAGCGGCATATTCAGCCTTTGCTTCTTCTTGGCTGGCCTTATTGATACTAAGGCTGAGCTTTTTGCTTTTCCTTTCAATCTTAAGAACTTTTACTCTGACCGTTTGGCCGAGAGTCAGAACATCTTCCGGTTTTGCAACTCTTGTTTCTGCTATTTCCGAAACATGAACCAGCCCTTCGAGATTTGGTGCAATTTTTACAAGCGCTCCGAAAGGAAGAAATTTCTCAACCTTACCTTCGGTCACATCGCCTTCCTGCAGTTCTGAAACAGCTTTTACCCATGGGTCTTCAGTCAGCATTTTAACACTTAAAGAGATTCTCTTTTGTTCGTTATCAATTTTCTTAACAAATACATCAATCTCATCGCCGACTTGGAACAACTCCTCGAGTTTTTTGCCTTTTTCCCAGGATGCCTCGGAAATATGAACAAGACCCTGAACTCCTGTGCCAAGCTCCACAAACAACCCAAAGTCGACAATTTTTCTGACGACGCCCTTAGCAGTCGAGCCTTCCTGTAAACTCTCAAAAGTTGCCTGCTGGGCGGCCAGTCTCGCTTCCTTTTCGCCCTGAGCCCTTGCTGTTCTCTCTTCCCAGTAAAGCTTGTCTGCTTCTTCCTTTTCCGCTTTTAACAGATTTCTGCGTGATAGGACAAGTCTCTTCTTGGCAGGATCGACTTCGATTATTTCCGCTTGGAACTGCTGGCCGACAAAGGCAGCAATATCGTCAACACGCCTTAGGCTCAAATGTGAAGCAGGTATAAACCCTACCAGGCCTTCTGTCTTAACAGTCAGACCGCCTTTAACTGCAGAGAGACCGGTTACTTCTAACGCCTTTTTTTCCGTTATCTCTTGCTTTAATAGCTCCCATGCCTTCTCGGCTTCTGCCTTTAACTTTGACAACTCAACAAATCCGTCCTGATTTTCGCTTGCGACAACCTTGGCAGTAACCTTATCTCCGATTTGAACTTCTTTAAGAACGCTTTCCTTGTCCGCGTCATGACCCCACTGGGCGAAAGGTATCCTTCCCTCTCTTTGGTAGCCGATATCGACTATTACTTCCTCCTTTGTTACGGCGACAACCGTGGCTTCCACCGTCATGCCGATGTGAAGGTGTATTGTTTCCTTCTCCAGCAAGTTTTCCATTGTTTCCAGGTTTTCCATCTTAAGCACTGCCTCCTTAATTAGCCAGTCGGGAGTAGAAGCTCCGGCTGTAATTCCTATTATTTCACAACCCCTGAGCATTTCTGAGGAAATTTCCGAGGGTGTTTCAACATGATAACATTTATTGCAGGTTTTGCTGACTATATCGTATAAATGCCGAGTATTGGCACTGTTATAACCGCCTATGACGATTATCGCGTCCGCTTGTTTCGCAAGTTTCACGGCAGCTTGCTGACGTTCTGCGGTTGCCCTGCAGATTGTTTTCCTGATCTCGTAATGGCCGGGCCGCTCTTTCTGAAGTAATGCGAGCAGCTCTTCAAATCTGTCGATTTCAAAGGTTGTTTGAACAACCACCCCATATTTTTCAGCATAATGTACATTTGCGATGTCAGCTTCGTTTTCCACGACCAAACCGTTCTGTCCCGCCCAGGCCAGAATGCTTTGCACTTCAGGATGTCTGTGTTCGCCGATGATGACAGGCAAATAACCTTGTTCTGCCAAAGTGCAAACCTGTTTTTGAGCGTTAAGCACATCGGGGCAGGTTGCATCAACAATTTTGAGACATCTCTCT
>JAAYIB010000052.1 GCA_012744295.1 Acholeplasmataceae bacterium | reverse complement strand
TCCTGTGACTGGGAGGAAGCAATCGCTGCCTTCAACGCGGCCGAGTCCGTCCCGTTTAAGAAGCCGGTTCCCCAGGGACGAGGCAAAACAAAAGAGATTGAAGTCAAGGACTACATAAAGGAAATCGAGGCTGAACAACTCGGCGAAAACCTTTGTCTGCGCTTTTCCTGCCGGATTACGCCGACGGGAAGTATGAAGGCTTCACAACTGCTGGAGATTTTGCATGACAGCTTCGGCCTGCCGCTTGTGCTTGACCGGGCGGATATTTTAAGGACGGACTTGTACGCGGTTGATGCGGATGGCAGCAAAAGGCGGTTTCTGCAGCCCGCTTACGTCGCAGGGGCAAGATAAAAGGAAACGGGGGAAGGCTTCCCATGGGGAAAAAAATCATCATCAGCGCTACGCCGGAAGAAACCCGTATGGCGCTGGCGGAAGGGGAAAAGCTGGTCGAGTATGTTGTCGAGAGAAACAGCGAGCAGCATATTGTCGGCAGTATTTTCAAGGGAAAAGTTAAAAACGTTGTACGCGCAATTCAGGCGGCGTTCATCGATATCGGCCGCGAGCAGAACGCGTTTCTTTTCCTTGCGGAAAAGGGCGACGTGAGCGAAGGCCAATCAATGCTGGTACAGGTTACGAAGGACGCACGGGGAAGCAAGGGGCCGACCGTGTCGAGGGAACTTGCGCTGGCCGGAAGATACGTTGTGCTTATGCCCTTCTCCGACTATATCGGCATTTCCCGCAAAATTTCCGACAAAGAGGAAAGGCAGCGCCTGAAAAACATAGTCGCTGCAGCGAAGCCCGAAGGCGCAGGCTTCGTCATCAGGACGCTTGCCGAAGGACTGCAGGAAGAAAAGCTGTCAGCCGATATTAATCAGCTTCTGGCAACGTGGCGCGTCATTCAGGCGCGGGAACGCCATGGACAGGCGCCGCTCCTTCTTTACAGGGAGTTGGACCTCGCCGTCAGAATCGTGCGCGATTATCTGACGAGCGACGTTGACAGGGTGATTCTTGACGATGCCGTGATTTACAGACGCGTGGGTGAGCTCCTGAAGGATATGGGCAGCTGCCTGCCCGCGAAATTGGTATTGTACGAAAGCAAGGACGATGTTTTTGAACACTACCAATTATCCGAACAGATAGCAGGTATTTCCGACCGCAAGGTCTGGCTTGACTGCGGCGGTTATCTGATTTTCGACTACACGGAGGCCATGACGGTGATAGACGTCAACAGCGGCAGATACAGCAGCGGTACCAGCCTGGAGGAGACCGTCATGCGGATCAACCGCGAGGCTGCTCGCGAGATTGCCCGCCAGCTCAGACTGCGTGATATCGGCGGCATAATAGTCGTTGACTTCATTGATATGCACACCGAGGAAAGCCAGCAGGAAATCGTCGCGATTTTGCACGAAGCCTTAGCGAGTGACAAGATGCGTCCGAAGGTTCAGGACATTACCGTACTCAATCTCGTAGAAATTACCAGGAAAAAGGCAAGACAGAATTTGTCAACCGTTCTTTACGACGCCTGCCCGACTTGTCAGGGCAGCGGCCGGGTACAGTCCCAGGAAACTGTCAGCATTGAAATCAGGCGGCGCCTCAGAGAGCTGATGAACAAAAGCCTGTCGTCGAAAAGCGTTTTGCTGCAGTTGCATCCGCGCGTAGCCGACTGGATAACGAAGCATGAACTGAAGCAGATGGAGCGAGAGTTCTCCTGCAGTATCGCGATAGAAGCAGACGCTGCTATGCACGTCGAAGCCTTCGCGATTTTGGATAACACCAAGCTTGACAAATAACGGCAGTTATGGTAAATTATTTCAGTATAGACTGTAGAGGTCTGTCTCCGACCGCACGAAGAGGTTTGCAAACTGCCTTACGCAGGCAGTACCGTATTTGGCGAGTATTAGAAGAGGGAGGTGTAACTCATGTACGCAATCATTCAAACAGGCGGTAAGCAATACCGCGTTAGCGAAGGCGATGTTCTTTCCATAGAGAAATTGACGGCTGCCGAAGGCGAAGAAGTGGTTTTCGACCAGGTTTTGACCGTTGTTTCCGACAACGATGTGAAAGTAGGCAAGCCGGTAGTTGAAGGCGCAAAGGTAACTGCGAAAGTTGTGGAGCATGGCAAGGGCAAAAAGATTCTGGTTTTCAAATACAAGGCAAAATCCAACTATCGTAAGCGCCAAGGCCATCGTCAACCATACACAAAAGTTGAAATTTCCAAAATCGAAGAATAAGAGCCATGATCAAGATAGCAATTTTTAAAAATGAGAAGAACCTGGTTACTGGCTACGAAGTCAGCGGACATGCCGATTATGCCGAAGAAGGCCGGGACATTGTCTGCGCAGCCGTTTCGGCACTGACACTGGCGGCAGTCAACGGGCTCGAGGAACATTTGAAAAGGGAAGTGGCTTACGCTTATTGTGACGGCCATTTACAGGCAAGACTTAAACAGGCGCCGGATGACCTGACCCAGGCAATACTCGCAACCATGGAAATGGCATTGCGGGATATAGCGGGGCAATATCCGCAGCGTGTCCGGATAAAGGAACACAGGAGGTGAATTCCGTGATTAAGATCCAATTACAATTATTTGCTCATAAAAAAGGAACCGGCAGTTCCCACAACGGACGTGACTCAAACGCCCAAAGGCTGGGAACGAAAGCTCATGACGGCCAACTGGTAACGGCAGGCAGCATCATCGTCCGTCAGCGCGGTACCAGGTTCCATGTCGGCAACAACGTCGGCATCGGCAAGGACCACACCATTTATGCCAAGATTGAAGGCTGCGTAGCTTTTGAAAGAAAAGGCCGTGACCAGAGGCAGATCAGTGTGTACCCGGCGGCAGTCGAGGAAATGTAATCACCATTTCGCAATACCCGTGATGAAATATCACGGGTATTTTTTTGTGTGCGTCATACATTAAAAGGCTTGTGATGATGAGATTTGGCTCTGCCCGCTTATTCACTTATGGGCCGTTGTGTATTATAATGGATATATATTGGCGATAGAATGCGCCAAAAAGGAATGGAGAACATCATGTTTATAGACAGAGCAAGAATTTATGTGGAAGCAGGCGCAGGCGGCGACGGTGCCAGCAGCTTCCGCAGAGAGAAATTCGTGGAGAAGGGCGGCCCCAACGGCGGGAACGGCGGACGAGGCGGCAGCGTTATTTTGCTTGCCGACAAGAACCTCAACACGCTTGTAGATTTCCGTTACAAAAGAAAATTCGTGGCTCGCCGCGGAAACGGCGGCGGCAACAACAATTGTACCGGCGCAGCGGCAGAGAACGTTGTCATACGCGTGCCGATGGGAACGCTTATCAAGGACGACGCTACAGGCGTTATTTTGGCAGACCTGACGGATGACGGTCAGAGTTTTACCGCCGCCAGAGGCGGCAGGGGCGGCAAGGGCAACGCCTGCTACGTAACGAGCACCAACCGTGCTCCGACCTTTGCCGAAAAGGGAGAGCCCGGAACGGCCTCCTGGCTGAAGCTTGAACTTAAGCTGCTGGCCGATGTCGGTCTGGTCGGCTATCCCAGCGTAGGAAAGTCGAGCATTATTTCGCGTGTTTCAGCTGCCAAACCGGAAATCGCCGCGTATCCTTTTACAACACTGACGCCTGTACTCGGCGTTGTGCGCATTGACACGGAAAGAAGCTTCGTACTTGCCGATATCCCCGGCCTCATCGAAGGAGCCCATAAAGGCGTAGGCCTTGGTCATGACTTCCTGCGCCATGTAGAGAGGACCAAGGTTCTCCTGCATGTGATTGACGCGTCCGGTCTTGACGGACGCGACCCCGTTGAAGACTTTGACAAGATTAACGAAGAACTGGCACTGTACAGCGAGAAGCTTGCTGCGCGCAGGCAGCTCGTCGTAGCAAACAAGATGGATCTGCCGGAAGCGGAGGAAAACTTTGAGCGCCTGGCGGCCTACGTCAGGGAAAAGGGCTGCGAAATCATCAAGGTTTCCGCGGCAACCGGAGCCGGCCTTGAGGAACTGATGTACAAAGCATATGAAATGCTGCAAAGCTACGTGCCCGAACCCGAAGAGGAGGTCGAGGGCATCCGCGAGGAAGACCCCGACAGCTTCCAGATTGTTCCGGGCGTGGACACAGACTTCGAGGTCAAGGGCAAGAATATCGAGCGCCTGGTCGCGATGACCAACTTCGACAATGACGAGGCGCTCCACCGCTTCCAGCTGATATGGCGCAAGCTCGGCATCGAGGAAGCCCTGAAGGAAAAAGGCGTGGAAGAAGGACAGAGCGTCCGTATCCGAGACATGGTGTTCGAGTTTAAAGAACAGTAAAGGACTGAGGAACGTGGGTTTTGATCGCGCAATGCTGAAGGATGTAAAAAGAATTGTCATAAAAGTAGGTACAAGCACCATTACTCACGGTACGGGCAAAAGAAACTTCGCCAGGATCGACCATTTGGCGAGGCAGATTGCCGACTTAGCCAACCAGGGCAAGGAAATCATCCTTGTTTCCTCGGGTGCGGTGGCCGTTGGCGTTGACCGCCTGGGACTGAAGGAGAAACCGAAAACAATTCCTGAAAAGCAGGCCGCGGCAGCCGTCGGTCAGGGCGTGCTGATGCACACCTACGAAAAGATTTTTGCTGATTACGGCCAGATTGTGGCACAGGTCCTTCTGACCAGGATTGACTCGGTCGACAGGCACCGTTACACGAATTCGCGCAACACCTTTTTGGCACTGCTGAAGCACGGTGTCATACCCATCGTAAACGAAAATGACGTCGTTGCCACAGACGAGCTGAAAATAGGCGACAATGACAACCTTTCCGCGACAGTGGCAGGAATTGTCGACGCCGACCTTTTGATTATTCTCTCCGACGTAGACGGTCTCTATACCGCCAATCCGCAGAAGTACCCCGACGCCAGACTGGTTCCGGAGGTTTCGGACATCACGCAGGAAATCGAGGACAGCGCGGGCGGTGCAGGCTCATCGGTAGGAACCGGCGGCATGTTCACCAAGATTCAGGCGGCCAAGGCCGCAACGAGCTCCGGCATCCACATGATAATCGCCGCCGGCGAGCAGGAAAACGTCATCAGCAGGATTTTAAACGGCGAGGCGGTCGGCACCTTGTTTGTCTCAAGGGAAAACAGGCTGCAGTTCAGGAAACGCTGGCTGGCTTTCGGCGCAAGAATCTCAGGCAGGCTCGTCGTAGATGACGGCTGCGCCAAAGCAGTGCGTAAACGCGGCAGCTGCAGCATTCTGCCGGCAGGAATCATCGGAGTGGAGGGCGGCTTCGACGCAGGCGGCACGGTCAGCGTTATCGACAAGACCGGCCACGAAATCGCGCGCGGCCTGACCAATTATTCTTCGGACGAACTTGCGCTTATCAAGGGAGCAAAGACTTCCGAAATCGAGACGCTGATAGGACATAAAAACTTTGACGAAGTCATACATCGCGATGACTTGGTAATCTTATAGGGGGGGCTGCTCATGGAAGCAATATCGCAGATAGAAGAACAGGCTCTTGCGGCAAGCAAGGCCGCTCGCGAGCTCGCAACAGTAACGACACAAGTCAAGAACGAGGCGCTGAAGGCAATGGCAGAAGCTCTGTGCCTGTGCAAAAACTATATTTTGGCCGAAAACAAGGCCGACATGGAAAGCGGACGACAAAACGGCATGCGTGAGTCAATGCTCGATCGTTTGATGCTGACCGAAGGCCGCATCGAGGCAATGGCCGAAGGCCTGCGCCAGGTAGGCGAACTGTCAGACCCCGTAGGCGAGATAGTCTCGGGCAGGAAACTGGCGAACGGTCTCGTTGTAACCAAGGTGCGTGTTCCTCTCGGCGTAGTGGCGATTATTTACGAAGCCCGTCCCAATGTGACTGCCGATGCCGTGGGCCTGTGCATTAAGTCCGGCAATGCCGTTGTTTTAAAGGGCGGCTCCGAAGCTATCAGGTCGAACAAGGCAATAGCAAGCGTTCTGACCGACGCGGCCGAGGCCGCAGGCATTCCGAAGGGCTCGATCCAGTTCATCGATTCAACCGATCGCGCCGCGGTGCAGCAGCTGATCAGGATGGATAGTTATCTTGACGTAGTAATTCCGCGAGGCGGGGCAGGTCTCATCAAAATGGTCGTGCAGAACAGCTCCGTGCCTGTTATTGAGACCGGTATCGGCGTCTGCCATACCTTTGTTGATGAAAGCGCCGATCCGGCCATGGCCGAAGAGATAGCCTTCAACGCGAAGGTTTCGCGGCCTGCTGTCTGCAATGCGATGGAAACCTTGCTCGTACACGAAAAAATCTCCGCCCAATTTTTGCCGGCGATGCTGAACCGCTACTGCGAGGCCGGAGTTGAAATCTTTGGCTGCCGGGCAACGAGGGCGCTCGATGCGCGCGTGCAGGCAGCGACAGAGGAGGACTGGCGTACAGAGTACGGAGACCTCAGGCTTTCCGTAAAAATCGTCAGAAACCTCGACGAAGCGATTGCACACATTGCCGAATACGGCACAAAGCATTCCGAGGCCATTGTTACGAAATGCTATGACAATGCGAGGCTTTTCCAGGAAAGAGTCGATGCCGCGGCCGTCTATGTCAACGCCTCAACACGCTTTACCGACGGATTCGAGTTTGGCTTCGGTGCCGAAATCGGCATCAGCACACAAAAATTGCATGCAAGGGGTCCAATGGCTTTGCCGGAACTGACCAGCGTCAAATATCTGATTAATGGAACCGGGCAAATCCGCGGCTGACATTAAGTACAAGGCCGGGCCTCTGTAACAGGGGCCGGCCTTTTGACCTTTACAAATATGGCGGGGAAAACATGAAAAAGTCACGGACTTTTCACAGCGGTCATTTTGACTGCTCGGTCAGACTGGGTTATAATTTGTACTGTAAAACATCAGCAGCAAGATTAAAAAGAATGCGAGCGTGAGAACTATGATGCAGTTCTGGAAAAATCACAAATTCAAGATCATTTCCTTGCTTGTGGTGCTTTTGGCCGCCTTCGGTATCTACACCTATTACCAGGGAACGAAGGAACCGGCCGTTGTTGAAAAAACTGCAGCTGTCGAGCGAGGCAGTCTTATTGCCTCGATTTCCGCAACAGGTTCTCTCAGCGCGGTCGATAATGTTGACATCAACTCCAAAATCACGGGAAGGATTGTGGAGGTCTATGTCAAGGAAAACGAGCACGTCGTGGCCGGGCAGCAGCTGCTCAGGCTTGATGACAAAACCCTGGTCGCAACGCTGAAGCAGGCGACAGCGAAGATGCAGAACGCCGCCGCAACCTATAACCGTTATCTGTCGTTGCTCGAACAGGGCGCAATCGCTAGGAGCACCTTCGACACAGCCGAAGCCGACTACATTGTCGCCAAGGCCAGCTATGACACCGCTGTCAGCAACGTAAACGACACGATCATAGTCTCCCCGATTGAAGGTTACGTCATCGGCGAGCCGACGCCGGTAGGCCAGACAGTGTCCTCGGGTATTTCCGCGCCGCAGGTTCTGATGTCGGTCGCGAATCTGGACAAGATGCAGATAGAGGTGCTCGTCGATGAATCCGACATCGGTCAGGTCAAGGTCGGACAGAAGGTGGAATTCACCGTCGACTCCTATCCGGAAACAACATTTAAAGGCAAGGTGCGCCTGGTTTCCCGCAGCGCGGTCAAAGCCAGCAACGTCGTCTATTACACGGTCTATGTGGACGTGGATAATGCCGACGGCAAGCTGCTGCCGACAATGACGGCAAGAACGGAAATCGTGACCGCCGAGGCCAACGACGTGCTGATGGTGCCGGTCACCTGCCTGCGCACGGAAGGCAAGAAGCGCTACGTGCAGGTTTATAACGAAGCCGACAAGACCAGCCGCAACGTCTACGTGGAGGTGGGCCTTACCAGCGACGAGAAGGCCGCTGTCAAAGGCGACCTCAAGGTCGGTGACAAACTGCTCGTACGTGCGGCCAAGACAACGAAGCCAACGAACGGCAGAAGTACATTCAGCGGAGCGCCGCGCATTTAGCAAGGAGAGGCAAAATGGCTGTCATCGAATTGAAGGATATAGTTAAAACCTATCAGATGGGAGACTCGATCGTGCATGCCCTGGACCACGTGACCGTGAGCCTGGACGCCGGAGAATTCACTTCGATCGTCGGACCTTCGGGTTCGGGCAAGTCTACCATGATGAACATAATCGGCTGCCTGGACCGTCCGACTTCCGGCCAGTTCTTTCTTGACGGCAAGGAAATCGGCGGCTACAACGATGACGAACTGGCCGGAACGCGCAACCAGAAAATCGGCTTTGTATTCCAGAACTTCAACCTGCTGCCGAGGCTTTCGGCGCTTCTGAACGTGGCGCTGCCTCTCGTGTATGCCGGCGTTCCGGAAGAAGAACGACTCGAGCGGGCGAGAAAGACGCTTGAATCGGTGGGGCTCGGCGACCGTGCCGGCCACAGGCCGACGGAAATGTCGGGAGGCCAGCGCCAGCGGGTTGCGATTGCAAGGGCTCTTATCAATAACCCCGCCATCATCATGGCGGACGAACCGACGGGCAACCTCGACACCAAGTCAAGCTACGAGATCATGGACATTTTCCGCAGCCTGAACCGGGACGGCAAGACCGTCGTCATGGTTACGCATGAGGCAGATATAGCGAATATGACGAAAAGAATCATTCACATGCGCGACGGCAAGATAGTCGATGATGAATGGAGGTAGGAAAAATGTTTGCGGAAAGCGTTAAAATGGCAATAGACGGCATGATAACCAACAAGATGCGGACATTTCTGACTCTCTTGGGCATTATCATCGGCGTCGGCGCGGTTATCACGATGGTTTCTCTTGGCCTCGGTGTCAAAGAGCAGATCAAGGCCAATATTTCCAGCCTCGGCAGCAATCTCCTGATCATCATGCCGGGCGGCAGGACGGCCTCGGGAGCGCGCCTCGCCGCAGGAACGGGTGTAAGGCTGACCTTCGAGGACGCCCAGGCTATCGAAAGAAACGTCAGCGGCATCGAGTATATGGCACCCTCCGTCAATTCGTCCTATCAGCTGGTCGTAGGCAACCAGAACTGGACGGCAAACGTCGAGGGGACGACTCCCAACATGATTGACATTCGCAGCTATAAGATAGAAGAAGGCAGAATGTTTTCCGAAAAGGACCTGAACAGCCGCGCCAGAGTCGCGGTCATCGGGCAGACCATCGTTGACAACCTGTTCCCCGACGGAGACCCCGTCGGCAAGGTGCTCAGAATTAACAAGGCGCCCTTCAAGGTGGTGGGAGTGCTCGGCGTCAAGGGCCAGTCTGCCAACGGACAGGACCAGGATGATGTCGTTTACATTCCGCTGACCACGGCGCAGCAGCGCATGATGGGAATCACCCATGTCAACCGCATTACGGTGCAGGCGCAGAATGAGGATGTCATCAACGACGTCCAGACCCAGATCGAGTCAGTCCTGCGCGTCAGGCATAAGATCAAGGACGGCGGCGACGATGACTTTACCGTGCGTAATCTCGCGGCGCTGATGGACACGATGATGGAAACGGCGAACACGATTACCCTGCTTTTAGGTAACATTGCGGCAATCAGCCTCTTGGTCGGCGGTATCGGCATCATGAACATCATGCTGGTTTCCGTAACCGAAAGGACGAGAGAAATAGGCATCAGAAAGGCAGTAGGGGCAACCTATGACAACATCCTGCTTCAGTTCCTGATTGAAGCCATGGTCATAGGCGTTGTCGGCGGTATTCTGGGCACGGTGCTGGGCGTGGGGGCATCCTACGCATTGTCATATTTTTCCGGCTGGCAGACAGTGGTCTCCGTTGTCGCCATCATCGTCGCCGTGATTTTCTCCGTCGGCATCGGTTTGTTCTTCGGGATTTATCCCGCCAGGAAGGCAGCCCTTTTAGATCCTATTGACGCCTTGCGCTATGAGTAAGGAACACAGTACCACGCCGCAGGAAGTCTGGCGTGCCTTTTTGGAATACCTGAAGCAGCCGAAAACCAAGTTTGACCTCAAGGACCGCCTCAAGGGACTCTTGCTGCTGATTTTGCTGATTGTGCTGGTGCAGGCAGTTGTGCAAGCAGTACTAAATTGGTATAATTAGTAGCAAGACATTGAGAGTGGGTGACGGAAATCGCCGCAAACCATAAAAAAGTAGGCCTGATGGGGGGCTCCTTCGATCCCATCCATTACGGCCATCTTAACCTCGCCGAAATCGTATATCGGAAGCTTGAACTCGAAACCATCGTCTTTATTCCGACGTTCATAGCACCTCACAAGATCGGCCGGGAATATGCCTCCGCGGAACATCGCTACCGGATGACGCTTCTGGCAACAAGCGACAACCCGGCTTTTACCGTATCGGATATTGAGATACGGCGCGAGGGAATCTCGTACACCTATGACACGGTGGCGGCCTTGAAGGAAGAATACGGTCACGGGCACGACCTTTTTTTTATCATCGGAGCCGATTCGCTGGCAGACCTCGATACCTGGAGCAAAGTGCCGGAGATGCTGGAGCTGTGTACCTTCGTCGCGGCAACGAGGCCGGGCTTCGAGCCGATGGTGGACAAAATTACGGAACAATTCGGAGAGCTTGGCAAAACGAGAATAAAATGGCTGCAAACACCTAAAATGGATATTTCTTCTACCGACATCAGGCAGCGTGTCAAACAGCAGCGCCCGATTACAGGACTGGTGCCGGCGGCAGTGGAAGAATATATTTATCAAGAAGGCCTCTACCGTTTGTAGCAGGTCTTGTTTGATTTTTATTATTGTGAAGGAGAAAGACAGTATGTTGACCATCAAAGAAATGGAGGCCTTGCTGGAAAAAAGTTTGCAGCACAAACGCTTCGAACATTCGCTGGCGGTCTTTGACACAGCCGTGGAGCTGGCAAGAATACACGGGGCAGACGAGGAGAAGGTCGCGATAGCGGCCCTTCTGCATGACTGCGGCCGTGAAATACCCACGCGTAGGAACCTCGCGCAGGCTGCCGAGCTGGGAATACCCATCGATGAAATCGAGGCAAACCAGCCCATTTTACTGCATGCGAAGCTGGGCGTCCATTATGCACAACATAAGTACGGAGTTGCCGATAAGGAAATACTTGACGCGATCCTGTACCATACGACAGGCGCGCCTGGCATGACGCAAACCGCCGTCATCGTGTACCTGGCCGATTTGCTGGAGCCGAAGCGCGGTTTTTACGGCATTGACGAAATGCGCAGCCTGGCCAAGACTGACCTCGAGAAAACACTCTTGAAGGCGTATGCCATGACAATCAGATATTTGCTTGAGCATGATCTTTTGATTCATCCCAACTGCATTTACGGACGCAATGAACTGGCCATCAAGTTTAAACAAATGAACCGGACTTTTTAAGGAGTTTTAAGATGAATGAACCCGAAAACGAAAAACGTGTCGTTGTAAGAAGGAAACTTCGTGTTGGACGTTTGATTGCGGTCGTGATTTTGTTTTTGGGAACCCTAATTGGATGTTTCTTTCTGGGACAATGGCTGTACGGCTTGTTTACACCGCCAAAAGTCCCCGTAGTGGCAGCAGATGAGGAAATAGCGATTGACGAAACCCTGAACAAGAGACTCAACATACTGATCCTCGGAATTGACGACGGCGACAACGAATTCGCGGACGCACCCAAGCGTACCGACGCGATGATGCTGGCAAGCTTTGATCCTGCCAGCAACGATGTGGCGCTGCTTTCGCTGCCGCGCGACACCAGGGTCAAGATCCCCGGCAGACCCGGACTTGACAAGATAAACCACGCATATGCCTACGGCGGCGTGCCTCTGGCCAAAAAGACCGTGGCCAACCTGCTGCAGGTGCCGATTCATCACTACGTCCTCCTGAACTGGCAGGGCTTCATCGATGTAATCGACATCATCGGCGGCATCGAGTATTATGTAGAAAACGACATGAATTACGAGGATCCTTATGCCGGCCTCGAAATTCATATCAAGCAGGGCTACCAGCACCTGGACGGCAAGAAGGCGGGACAATACATCCGTTTCCGCAACGACGAACTCGGCGACATCGGCAGGGTGCAGCGTCAGCAGCGTTTCCTGAAGGCATTGGCCTCGGAACTGTTCAGCATCGGCAATGTCGTGAAGGTGCCCTCGCTGATCAACTCAATCGAGCAGCACGTAGAAACCGACATGGATTTCCTGACTATGGTCAAGACCGCGAACAGTTTCAAGGTTTTCGGCGGGGACAAGTTAAAAGCCCAGATGCTCTACGGCGAGTTCCAGACCATAAGCGGCATCAGCTATTGGGTTACCGACAAAAGGCAGACGGAGCAAACACTGAAAGAACTTACCATACCATACAAAAAAACTAAAGGATAAATATTGAAGAGAAAACGGGAGGCGATATTTCGATGACAAAAACCGGAAGTGAAATAGCACAAAAAATAGCGAAATTTGCAAGTGACAAAAAGGCGGAAGACATTCTGCTCCTCAACATGGAGGGA
>JAAYIB010000051.1 GCA_012744295.1 Acholeplasmataceae bacterium | reverse complement strand
GCAAAGATGCGAGCCGATGAACCCGGCTCCGCCTGTCACAAGTATGTTCTTCATTATTTTTGTTCCCCATTCCCTTGTTTCTTTCCATCGCCTTTTCCAAAAAGAATCTTGCAGGTTTTCCTGAATGCGGCCCCGGCAAAAGCACTTATGCTTTCAAAATTGCAAATTTTGCAGCCGAGGGCTGCCAGACTGCAGCCAAGACGCTGCAGAAACATTGCAAGACCGTTCTTCAGCCTGATACTTCCGTCAACTCTTTGCAGCTTCACTTGTTCCGTCAGAGCCGCCGATCTCCCGTGCATTCCTGTTGTGTGAAGCAAAAGCTTTAAATGCTTTATTTCGGGAGCTTCAAAGCCCATGCTCCGGCAGCCGTTCAAGTCAGCCTCCAGGGCCGAGTCGGAGAAAAGCCGGAAACCGATGTCGACCTGATGACCATTGGCCGGTCCGTTGCCCTCCATGGCCCGAAAGCCGTCCAGAATGTTGAGATCCGGCCTTATTGCAAGCGCCAGGTCATGTATCGCCTGGTGAATAAAGGCATGGTGACAGTGCTTGTTTGTTTCAGGCAGGCACCCGAACAGGTTCTTGCAGGCGCCGCTGTAGGCTGCAAGGTTGTGGGTCTTCATATTTGCGAGGGAAATCTTAAAGTCGGCTTCGATGAAAGTTTCGGAAAGCCAAAGCTGATTCTGCTGCCTGAAGCGTAAAAATCTTTCGTCAGCTATCCGGCTGAGCCTGTCGCGCGACAAATCAAGCAGCCTTACCCGCTGCAGATCCTCCGCCGGGAGGTTCAGCGAGCAAGGCAGCCCGAGTTGTTCGAATTTCCGATAGGCAAAACCGTAACCCGTGCTGTCGCTTTCACAGATAAACATCTGCGCGTTTTTGTTAATGCCGCACAGGTATGACAGCAGCGAACTCAATAGTTCGAGATCGGTTATGGCCGCGGCGCCTCCCGCCGTCTTGAAAAAACCGCGGACAAAATTAGGTTTGAACGCAAACGAGCGTGCTGCCTGAGCTTTGACCGCAAGCTGCAGCTTCTCGAAAATCTCGTTCCAGTCCTCTCCGTTCAGACTGTTTTTTCTACTGACAACAATCATTTTTTGCCCAACCTTTGACGCAAAATTCTGGCGTAATTCGCAAACTGGGTTTCCTTGCTGACAATGCCTGCATTGGACAAATGAATGCGGCGGCGGTGTATTACCTTCTCAACATTTACATATTTCAGACCGGCGTCACGGAATCTGGAGTGCCAATCAACAACCTCGCCGTGTTTGAAGGCAGGATTGAACAGCCCAACAAGGCCCGGCCCAAAGACCTCCTTTCTGAGCAGGGAACAACCCGGCAGTCTGCCGAAGGAGGGCTTGTCCTGCAAACGCCGGGTCTTTCTTTCCTCTTCGGTAAGTTCCGGAGAAAAAAAGTCGACCGTTTGGCCAAATACTGCAAAGGCATCAGGCTCTGCTGCAAGGGCCCCAGCCAATGCTTCGAGAGCGAAGGGCTCGATTATGTCGTCGGCGTCAAGCAAGAAAACGCATTCCGCGCTGCTTTGCGATATCCCGTGGTTGCGCGCGACGCCGGCTCCGCTGTTGGTCTGCCTAAAGACCTCGACGCCCGCAAGCGAGCGTGCAAAAGCATCACTTCCGTCAGTCGAGCCGTCGTCAACTATGATGATTCTTTCCGGCCTGTGTGTTTGTGCTTTGCAGCTGTCGACTGCCTCCGCTAAATACTTTTTGGAATTGTAGGACGGGATGATAATGTCGATTTTAATCTTCTCAGCCATTATTATTTCTCTTTTCCCGCAGCTTTTCGGCCAGCATCTGCATGCAGTTATTGCCGAGCGGATTCAGCCGCAGCGTCAGATTGCCGCCATGGATGCGCCGGAAGGTCAGAACTTCTTCAAGAAGAAAGGTTTTGACTCCGCCGAGTCTGACCCGCATCACCCATTCCGTG
>JAAYIB010000050.1 GCA_012744295.1 Acholeplasmataceae bacterium | reverse complement strand
CTACTGGGGGACACAACTCGCAATTGTGGAAATGCTTAAATCCGGTACCACAACTTTTGCAGATATGTACTTTTTCATGGACAAGGTTGCCGAAGCCGTTGCCGAAACAGGAATCCGTGCATCTCTGGCTAGAGGTATGATTGGTGAAGCGCCGGACGCCGAGGAAAAACTTGCCGAAAGCGTCAGCCTTTACAAGAACTGGCACGGACAAGCCAACGGCAGAATTCGCGTAATGTTCGGTCCCCATGCGCCCTATACCTGTTCACCTGACTATTTGCAAAAGATTATCAGAGAGGCGGGGAATTTAGGGGCAGAAATTCACATGCACCTGAGCGAAACCGAACAGGAAGTAGCAGACTGCTTGCAGGCATACAAGAAGACTCCGATTGCCCTTATGGACAGTCTCGGGCTTTTCGAACTTGGAACTCTCGCAGCACACTGCGTTCATGTAACGCCTTCCGACATCGTTATCATGAAGAACAAAAAAGTTCGCGTTTCCCATAATCCGCAAAGCAATCTAAAATTGGCAAGCGGAATCGCGCCCGTCCCGGAAATGCTGTCAGAGGGAATAATCGTAGGTCTTGGCACCGATGGCACTTCCAGCAACAATAATTTGGATATGCTGGAGGAAGCAAGACTGGCGGCAATGCTTCATAAAAACAATAAAAAAGACCCTTGCGTTGTAACTGCCTGTCAGGCTTTGGATATGGCGACACGAAAGGGTGCTCTGGCTCTGGGCTTCCAAGATGTGGGGGAAATTAAAGTTGGCTTTAAAGCCGATATCGTCCTCTATAACATGAATAAACCTTACTGGAACCCTCGACATGACAGAACTTCATTGTTCATATATGCGGCAAATTCCGCTGATGCCGATACAGTAATTGTAAACGGCAAAATCCTGATGGAACACGGCTCGCTAAAAACAATTGACGAAGAAAGAGTTTACGCTGAGGCTAACAGATGCGGCCTGCGCTTAACTAAATAAATTACAGTAGGAGTGAGATGTTTTGGCAAAGATTATACAGAAAACAGAACTTGCGCCGCAGGTTTACGAATTTGTGGTAGCTGCGCCGTTAGTAGCCCATAAGTGCCAGCCTGGACAGTTTGTCATGATCAGGACAGACGAGCAAAGCGAAAGAATACCTCTGACAATTGCGGATTTCGACCGTTTGCAAGGCACAATCACCATGATTGTGCAGGCAGTCGGCAATACCACGAAACACCTTTGCGAAACATATGGTGAGGGAGATGACATACTTGATATTGCCGGCCCCCTAGGCAGGCCTTCCCATATCGAGAATTTCGGCACTGTTATCTGTGTCGGAGGAGGTATCGGCGTGGCACCGGTCTATCCGATTGCAAGAGCGCTTAAAGCGGCCGGAAATAAAGTAATCTCAATTATCGGCGCACGTTCTGCCGACCTTTTGATTTTCAAGGATAAAATGGACTCTGTCAGCGATGAGCTGATCATTACAACAGATGACGGCAGCTGCGGCCGCAAGGGTTTTGTAACCCAGCCGCTAAAGGAAATTCTCGAAACAGGGCAAAAGCCCGGCCTGGTGCTGGCCATTGGTCCCGTTATCATGATGCGGAACGTCTCTGAGACAACCAGACCCTTTCAGGTTCATACTATTGCCAGCCTTAACACGATTATGGTTGACGGAACCGGTATGTGTGGCGGCTGCCGTGTCAGAGTGGGGCAGGATAACATGTTCGCCTGTGTCGATGGACCTGAGTTTGACGCACATCTCGTTGATTTCGCAAACCTTGTTCAAAGGCAGCAGATGTACAAGGATAAGGAATCTCTTGAGTACGGATGCGGAGGTCATTGCAGATGCGTGGAGGACTAAGAAACAAGATGCCTGAACAGGCTTCTGATATTCGTAATAAAAATTTTGACGAAGTTGCACTTGGTTACTCTCTGGAAACTGCAATCGACGAGGCGCAAAGATGCCTTAACTGCAAGAATCCGAAATGTGTGCAGGGATGCCCGGTCAATGTTGACATACCGGACTTTATTAGCGCACTGAAGGATAGCAGGCTTGAAGACGCAGTAAAGATTTTAAAAGCAAAGAATACCTTGCCGGCTGTTTGCGGCAGGGTCTGCCCGCAGGAAAGCCAATGTGAAAAAAACTGCATTCTCGCCATAAAGAGCGAATCAGTGGCAATTGGCAGGTTGGAGCGGTTTGTTGCCGATTACGCAAGAGAAAACGCCCTTGACACACTGGAAGAAAACCCAGTTGAGAAAAAAAATGTGAAGGTGGCAATTGTAGGAAGCGGACCTTCGGGGCTCACAGCGGCAGGAGATCTTGCAAAAATGGGGTATGACGTTACTATATTTGAAGCACTGCATTCACCGGGCGGCGTACTGATGTACGGAATTCCGCAGTTTCGGCTACCGAAAGAAATTGTACAGCACGAAATCAACCAGCTGCGGGCTCTTGGCGTGCAGATAATGCCAAACGTCATCATCGGCCGCACCTTTACGATCAATGAACTTTTTGAGGAAGAAGGCTTCAGCGCTGTTTATATCGGAACAGGAGCCGGGCTTCCGCATTTTATGCACATTGAAGGCGAAAATCTAAATGGCGTCTATTCGGCAAACGAATTTCTAACACGCGTCAACCTGATGCGTTCGTATCAGTTCCCCAAAGTTGCAACACCTGTCTATGTCGGTAAAAGAGTAGCCGTAGTCGGAGCAGGAAACGTAGCGATGGACGCTGCAAGAACGGCAAAACGCTTGGGAGCTGAAAAAGTTTATATTGTCTATCGGCGGAGTGAAGAAGAAATGCCAGCAAGAAAAGAGGAAATCGGTCATGCCAGAGAAGAAGGCATTGAATTCCGTCTTCTTAATAACCCCACCAGAATCATTGGCAATGAGAAAGGCTGGGTCACGGGCATGGAATGCGTTAAAATGGAGCTTGGTGAACCTGACGCTTCAGGAAGGCGCTCTCCGGTTAAAATTGAAGGTTCCGAATACCTGCTTGACGTTGACATGGTAGTAATGTCAATCGGACAAGGACCAAATCCTTTGATAAAGGCAACAACGCCCGATCTTGCAACAAATAAATATGGCAATATAACATCGGACGACGTCGGTCGGACATCCATACCCGGTGTTTTTGCCGGTGGCGACATTGTAACAGGAGCTGCAACCGTAATCTCAGCCATGGGCGCCGGTAAAAAAGCTGCGATGGCAATAGATAATTACCTTACGGAAAAGCAGAAAGCAAACCTGTAAATTTTATTTAAATGTTAAAAGGCGCAGTCGGATGTTGTAGCACTACAAACATCTGACTGCGCCTTTCGTTATTTCTATTTTCGTTTTACATAATATATATTATAGGACTCTAAAACGAACAAATGTTTGACAACTTTCGTCGTGTTTGCTATAATGATAAAAAGCTTATAACTTAAAAGGTTAAATCCGTGATTGGAGGTTGCATTTTTATATGATTAAAAAATCAGCCCAACGAAATAATACCAATGATGATTTTGACGAAACTTCTCTTTCCGAGCGCCAGAGACAGATTTTGGGCTTTGTTCGAGAGCACATTTATTCCAAAGGCTACCCACCGGCTGTGCGTGAAATCGGAAACGCAGTTGGACTTTCATCCAGCGCGAGCGTGCATTCGCATTTGCAGAAGCTTGAGAAGCTTGGATTTTTGCAGCGTGATCCTGCTAAACCACGTGCTATTGAGCTTATGCAGGAAGCCTCGTGGCGTCAAAAGACTGTCGTCCCCGTTCCTCTCGTGGGGAGTGTGACGGCCGGACAACCGATACTTGCACAGGAAAATATCGAGGAGACCTACCCTCTTCCTCTTGACTTGATTGGCTGCCAGGAAGATGTGTTTATGCTATCGGTCAAGGGCGACAGCATGATCAATGCCGGTATTCTTGATCACGATTATATTCTGGTACGAAAGCAGACTTTTGCCAATAACGGTGATATAGTTGTCGCGCTGATTGACGACGAAGAAACAACCGTCAAGCGTTTTTTTCGTGAGTTGAAGCAAATCAGGCTGCAGCCGGAAAATGATGCATATCTGCCGATAACGGGCACAGATATAAAAATTGTCGGCAAGGTAATCGGCGTCTTCCGAATTTTATAGAGGAAGTTTGATTTTTCGCCTCCATATTTTCCCTACAATCAAAAATAACCGATGCGTCAGAGTGAATCTGCGCACCGGTTATTTTTTTCGCATACTCGGCAATTATCAAAGCTGCAGAGCAATTTATTCTTTTTAGAGGCAGTATGTTCATTTTTTTAACTAATTTTCATCAACATAGTGGCATTATAGTGTCTTTTAGCGTCTTTATGACACCTAATTGACTTTAAAATCATTCTCTAAATGTTTATAACCTTGTTCCAACCATTTCTGCAGCCGACATGATGGCAATTCTTCCATGTTCAAAGGTAAGTCCTCCTTGCAGAAATACATTATAAGGAGGCCTCAGAGGACCGTCCGCGCTTAGTTCAATTGAGGATCCTTGTACGAATGTTCCAGCTGCCATGATAATTTCGTCATGATAACCTGGCAGCGGAGAAGGAACGGGGACCACGTGCGCGTCTACCGGTGAATTTGCCTGAACTGCCTCACAAAAAGCACACAGCCGCTCCCTTGAGTCAAGCCTTATCGCCTGAATTATGTCACTTCGTACTTCATGCGGCAAAGGCTTAACCTCATATCCAAGCTGTGAAAAGACCGAAGCAGCAAAAATAGAGGTTTTCACAGCCTGAAGGGCAACATGAGGAGCTAAAAACAGTCCCTGATAAAAAAGCCGGGCAGTATCTCCTAAAGTTGCGCCCATTTCGGCCCCCAGCCCGGGAGCGGTCAGACGGTACGAAGCTAATTCGACAAGCTCCTTTTTACCTGCGATATAGCCGCCGGTCGGTGCAAGACCGCCGCCAAGGTTTTTAATTAAAGATCCGGCCATCAAGTCCGCACCGACTTCAAGCGGTTCTTTATCTTCGATAAATTCTCCGTAACAATTATCGACAAAACATATGCATTCAGGGTTTTTAGCTTTCACAGCATTGCAGACAGCTTCTATTTCTGAAATTTTCAGTGTTTTTCTCGTGTCCGAGTAACCGCATGAGCGTTGAATCAAGACAAGTTTCGTTTCGGGTTTAATCTTTGCTTTGACAAGCTTAAGGTCTACTCCGCCAGCAGTCATAGGAATTTCAGTATAAATAACACCGAGGTCGGTCAAAGAACCGGGCGAACTTACCGGATAACCGATAATTGTCTGCATTGTGTCATAGGGAGTGCCCGTAACACAAATCATTTCGTCCCGCCCTTTTAAAACTCCCAGCAATGCCACTGCCAGGGCATGTGTTCCTGACACGAACTGAGAGCGAACAAGAGCTGCTTCTGACTTGAAAATATCGGTGTAAACAAGGTCAAGCCTGTCCCTTCCGACATCGCCGTAGGCGTAGCCCGTAGTGGGCTTTAAATAATAATCCGAAACTTTGTTTTTCCGAAAGGCAGCCATTACCTTGCGGGTATTCTTAAGAGCTGCCTCCTCGTAAATTCCTGCATGCTGCGCGACTGTATGAAGTGCATTAGACTCTATTTCTTCGTAAGTAATCATTCAATCCACCCTTGTTTTTAGTTATTATATTTGAATGTACTGCTGATATTCTTTACGCTGGTCCTCAGTAAGCATTGCTCTGATCATTATCCCGTCTTCACTGTATTCCTGTGCTTCAATCGCTGCGACATTGTGCAGTTTTGCAGCCTTGTCCGAATCTATGTAGGGTATTAACAGATCTGTTGCAATCGATTTATAATTGAGATGCTGAACTATGACCGACAAAAGCTCGTCAAGACCAAGGCTCTTTTTTGCTGAAATTAAAACGGCATTGCCGTCCTTGCAAAGACGATCCCTTAACTCCGGAGTTATTTCTACCTTGTCAATTTTATTGTAGACAATAATCATTTCTTTGTCTGCCGCTCCCAGCTCTCTTAAAACCTCGTAAACGGCATCCATTTGCTTTTTATAGGTTGGATGGCTGATATCCACAATGTGAAGCAGCAGCTCAGCCTCTGCAACTTCTTCAAGCGTTGACTTGAAGGCGCTGACAAGCTGATGCGGCAGCCTTTGGATAAAGCCGACTGTATCCGTTAAGATTGCATCCTTTTTTTCTGGCAGCCGCAGTTTGCGTGTCGTAGGATCAACCGTTGCAAAAAGCTGATCCTTGGCATAGATGTCAGAGTCCGTCAGCACGTTAAGGAGCGTTGATTTTCCGGAATTCGTATATCCGACCAGTGCAACATTCGACACCTGACTCTTCTTTCTTTCAGTTCTGTGTAATGTTCTTACCGACTTCACTTTTTTTATGTTTTCTTGGATGAAGTTGATACGGTCGCGAATTCTCCGCCTGTCAACCTCGAGTTTTGTTTCCCCCGGCCCCCTTGTACCAATACCGCCCCCAAGCCTGGACAGGACTAATCCTTTACCTCCCAATCGTGGCAGCGTGTATTGCAGCTGCGCAAGCTCAACCTGCAGCTTGCCTTCATTCGAGCTTGCACGCTGGGCAAATATATCTAAAATCAAACCTGTTCTGTCAATCACGCGAACGCCAAGTGCGAGCTCAAGGTTGCGCTGCTGTGCAGGCGAAAGCTCATCGTCAAAAATGCAAAGGTCAATGTTCTCTTCACGAGCAAAGGCAGCCAATTCGTCGACCTTCCCCTTGCCGATGAAAAAGGCAGGATCCGGTTTTGGCCGTTTCTGCGAGAAAATACCGACAACCTTTGCTCCAGCTGTGTCGGCAAGCTGCTTTAACTCTTCAAGAGATTCGCTGCTTGACCAGGATTGTCGATGGCCTGGGCTTTCAAGGCCTATAATCATTGCCTTTTCAGGCTGGTCACGGTTCAGTGAGCGCGTGCTTTGCTTTTCCAGTATTTTTTCCACGGTTGCTATTAGATTGGTAAAATTTATCTGTTCCGTCTCTTGCAATGTTAGCGGTCCATACTCTTCGCAAATGTATTCTTCGTTTTCATCAAGACCTGTAATTAGAGCAAAAGAGATTGTAGGGCTGCCGGTTGCCGGCAGAGCCGACCCAATCGCTATCATTGCGTCGAATTTGGCGTTTTTCAGGGCAGAGTAGTCT
>JAAYIB010000049.1 GCA_012744295.1 Acholeplasmataceae bacterium | reverse complement strand
GTCCAGCAGTACCTTTTCCAGGCGCAGGACAAGCTCGCCGATTTCGACTATCTGCCGCTTCATATGCATGTGCATGTCAAGTGCAACCTGATCGTTGCGGCTTCTTGCGGTATGCAGCCGTGCGCCCGCACTGCCGATGCGCTCGGTAAGCCTGGCCTCGATGTTCATGTGAATGTCCTCGAGCGCAACGTCAAATTCAAACTTGCCGCTTTCAATATCGGCAAGTATTTCCTTTAGTCCGGCGATAATCCTGTCGGCATCCTCCCGCGGAATGATGCCTGTCTTCGCCAGCATGCCGGCATGGGCAACGCTGCCTCTTATATCCTCCCGATACAGCCTTTTGTCAAATTCAATCGATGCGTTGAACCCATCTACCAGTTCATTGGTATCCTTGCTGAATCTACCACCCCAAAGCTTGGCCATTATTTTAACTTTCCTTGTTTCATCAGCGCCCTTACGGTCAGCGGCAGACCGAACAATGTAATAAAACCCGTTGCGTCAGCTTGGTTGTAGACTTCATCGGCACCGAAGGTTACATATTCCTGGCTGTATAAGGAATAAGGCGATTTGGCGCCCGCACTCATCACGTTGCCTTTATAAAGCTTGACGCGCACCGTTCCGGTAACTGTTTTTTGCGTTTCATCGACAAATGCCGCAAGCGCCTCACGCAAGGGGGAGAACCACATGCCATCGTAGACAAGCTCGGCATACTTGATGCCGACCATTTGTTTGTAGTGATTGGTGGCGCGGTCAAGACAAAGATTCTCAAGCTCGTTATGGGCATAATAGATAATTGTGCCGCCGGGAGTTTCATAAACGCCGCGCGACTTCATGCCGACGAGTCTGTTTTCCACCATGTCGCAGATGCCGACGCCGTTGCGGATACCGATTTCGTTCAAGGTTTCAACAATTTTGGCGGGGCTTAGTTTTTCGCCGTTAACGGCAACCGGGACGCCCTGCTCAAACTCCAGTTCGACGTATTCCGCCTTGTCCGGCGCCTTCTCAGGCGTGCTGGTGACAATGAAAAGTTCATCTTTCGGAGCGTTCCATGGGTTCTCCAAATCCGAGCCCTCGTGGCTCAGGTGCCACATGTTACGATCCATGCTGTAGTCGTGCGCCTTCGTGACCGGGATCGGAATGTTGTGTGCCTCGGCAAAATCAATGGCGTCTTCACGGGAACGGATTTCCCACTCACGCCAGGGAACAATCACCGCCAGCTGCGGAGCCAAAGCTTTAACGGTCAGTTCAAACCTGACCTGGTCATTGCCTTTTCCCGTAGCTCCGTGGGCAACAGCGTCCGCTCCCTCGGCCAGTGCGATTTCGACAAGCTTCTTCGCAATCAGCGGCCGGGCAAAAGAAGTTCCGAGCAGGTATTTCTTCTCATAAACCGCCCCGGCTTTGACTACCGGCCAAACATAGTCACTTATGAATTCTTCCTTTAAATCGAGAATGAAGCATTTGCTTGCTCCCGACTTCAGGGCCTTGTCATAGACAGGGTCAAGCTCGGCACCTTGTCCAAGGTCAGCCGTAACCGCAATTACCTCGCAATTGTTATAGTTTTCCTTCAGCCAGGGAATAATTACCGAAGTATCCAAGCCGCCGGAATAAGCCAAAACTACCTTCTTAATGTCTTTTTTGTTCATTTCTGCCGCATCCTCCTAAATTAAAACTGCTAAAATAATCTAAACAAAAACCCGCAAAAAGCTTGGCCTTAATTAGTGCCTAAAGTTTCTCCTCGCTCATGAGCAGAGCCATGATTGCCTTCTGGACGTGCAGCCGGTTTTCCGCCTGGTCAAAAACAACAGACTGAGGGCCTTCTATGACTTCTTCGGTAATTTCTTCGCCACGATGCGCCGGCAGACAATGAAGGACGATAGCATCCGGCCTGGCCGTTTGCAGGAGCTTGGCATTGATCTGGTAGTCACCAAGAGCCTCCTTGCGAATGGTTTGCTCCCCCTCCTGCCCCATCGACGCCCAAACATCCGTATAAAGCACGTCTGCTCCCCTCGCCGCTTTAAACAGATCGGGCTCAATCTCTATTCTGCAGCCTGTTTCCAAGGCATCGGCACAGGCTTGGCGGTAGACCTCGCTGTCAGGCTCATAGCCTTTAGGACAGGCACAAACCATGTTCATGCCGACCTTTGCACAGGCGTACATCAACGAATTCGTCATATTGTTGCCGTCACCGACGTAAACAAGCTTGCGTCCCTTCAACACTTCCTTGTGCTCCATGATTGTGAACAAATCCGTCAAAGCCTGACAGGGGTGCAAAAGGTCGGTCAAGCCGTTAATGACTGGAATGGTTGCATAGCTTGCCAACTCCGTGACCGCCTCATGGGAAAAAGTCCTGATCATGATGCCGTCGGCAAAACGGGAAAGCACCCTTGCCGTATCCTTTACCGGTTCTCCGCGACCCACCTGGGATGAAGAATCATTAAGGTAGATGGGATGTCCGCCAAGTTGAAAGAAACCGGTTTCAAAGGAAACTCGCGTTCGTGTCGAAGCCTTTGAAAAAATCATCACAAGTGTCTTGCCTTTTAAATATTGGTGGGGTTCGCCGTTTTTCTGCTTATGCTTGAGCTTTTTTGCAACATCCAGTATTGTGGCGACTTCACCCACAGACAAATCATGAATCGATATCAAGTCTTTATTTCGTAAACTCATCCTTAACAGCCTCTCACTCTAATCAAAATTCCTGAAAAACCTCGTCTAAAACGCTTAGCAGCGCATCAATCTCCACCTTGCTGATAATAAGCGGCGGAACAAGCCTGATAACGTTGCCGGCGGTACAGTTGATAATCATACCCCTTTGCAGGCAGGCATCAACAATCGGCTTACCCGGTTTTGCGAGTTCCATGCCGAGCAAAAGTCCGCGTCCGCGCACTTCCAAAATCTTGTCGGGATACCTTTCCTGCAGCCTCCCAAGCATCATCAGAAAGTAGCTGCCCGTTGAAGCAGCCTTGTCAGCCAGTTTATCATCTATCATAACCCGCAGCACTGCATTGGCCGCGGCACAGGCCAGTGGATTGCCCCCGAAAGTCGAGCCGTGATCTCCGGGCCCGAACACTCCTGAAAGCCTTTCCGTTGTCAGAAAAGCACCGATCGGGAAACCGCCTCCCAGCGCCTTGGCCAAGGTAATGACGTCAGGCCTTGCTCCGCTGTATTCCCAGGCAAACCATTTACCGCAACGGCAAAGTCCGGTCTGAATCTCGTCAAATATCAGCAGCGCTTCATAGCGGTCGCACAGAGCCCTGACCTGCCTCAGATAATCGTCAGTAGGCACGAAGACTCCTCCCTCTCCTTGCACAGGCTCGAGAATAACGGCACAAACCTCCTCGCCCATCAATTGTTCAAGTGCTTCGATGTCGCCGTATGCGGCATAACTGAAGCCTGCCGGCAAAGGCTCAAAACCCTTTTGGTATTTTGGCTGCCCTGTTGCCGTCAGAGTGGTAAATGTACGTCCATGGAAAGAATGCACGGCCGAAATTATCCTGTTTTTGCCCGGCGCCTTTTCGTTTCCGTACTTTCTTGCGAGCTTTAACGCGCCCTCGTTGGCCTCGGCTCCGCTGTTGCAGAGAAAAACACGGTCAAAACCGCTTACCGCTGCCAGAGTCTTCACCAATTCAGACTGTACGCAAGTATAGTAAAGATTAGAACAGTGGATGAGCTTCGCCGCCTGGGCGGCAATTGCCGCAACTAAGGCGGGATGCGCATGTCCAAGGGCATTAACGGCTATACCGGCCAGGAAGTCAAGATACTCGTTGCCTTCCATGTCATACAGCTTACAGCCTTTCCCAGGGTCCAAAACTATCTGATTCCTGGCGAAAACCGGCAGGTAATACCTTTCAGTGTCCGCAATGATTGTCTTTTGATCCATCACTTATCCCCTCTGACAATTAAATATTTATCTACTCCTTGACAACCTCTGTACCAACTCCGGAATCGCTGAATATCTCCATCAGGATGGTATGCGGTTCCCTGCCGTCAATAATGTGCGTTTTGTGCGCACCGCCAGAAAGCGCCGTAATACAGGCCTTAACCTTCGGAATCATGCCGCCGTCTATATTGCCGCGGATTATAAGTTCCTGCGCCTTCTCAAATGTCAAGGTGGAAATGAAGCTGCTTTCGTCGCGGTAATCCGAATAAATGCCTTTGACATCGGTCAGGACAAGCAGTTTTTCTGCTTTCAGAGCGCCGGCGATTTCTCCCGCGACACTGTCGGCATTGATGTTGTAGGTTTCGCCGTTGATGCCTACTCCCGTCGGTGCTATAACCGGTATGAAATCTTTGTCAAGCAGGATTTCAATCAGCTCGGTGTTCACTTTTTCCACGTTGCCGACATAACCAATATCCACCAGATTGACTTCGCCGTTTTCATAAACGTCTGCCAGGTGTTTCTTGGCGAGAATCAGGTTCGCGT
>JAAYIB010000048.1 GCA_012744295.1 Acholeplasmataceae bacterium | reverse complement strand
TAACGCAGGAGTTAGGCTGGGAGCCGCAGCATAGTGAAATTGAACGGATTATCGCTTCGGCCTGGAATTGGCACAAACAAAACCCGCAGGGTTATATGGAATAAAGAACAAGCAAGAGGACTGCCGGGAGAGAACAAGCCTTTTCTGGCAGTTTTTATTGTAACGGTCAACCATCAAGAAAAGCAAGGGAAGATGACAATGCAGCTAATAGTTGAAAATATAGCCAAAGGCTTCGGCGTAAACAAAGTGTTTAAAAATGTCAGCTTCATGCTCGACAAAGGAGAAAAAGCAGGGCTTGTGGGCTCCAACGGCACCGGCAAGACAACCTTGCTCAAATGTCTGCTTGCCCCTCAAAGCGTTGATCAAGGCAGCATAAAGTTTGAGCGGGGACTGAGCATAGGGTATGTCGAGCAAGGCTTCCAGGGGTTGGGACAAGAGTCCTTGTGGCAGTTTCTCTATAACTCCGCCAAAAAAATCATCACCCTCAGGGAAAAGCTGCAGTTTTTGGAGAAACAGGCTGCCGAAAGCAAGCCGGGCAGTGAGTTGGAGCAGGTGCTGGCCGCATATTCCCAAATCGCTGCAGAATATGAACATGCTGAAGGTTACGCACTTGAACAGCGAATGAAAAGGATTTTAAACGGTCTCGGCTTTGCCGAGGAGGAATGGAAAAAACCGGCATCCTTGTTCTCGGGAGGGCAGAAGACGCGCATAATGCTTGCCGCGGCGCTCCTTCAGCAGCCGGATTTGCTGCTGCTTGACGAACCGACAAACCATCTCGACATTGCGATGACGGAGTGGCTGGAGACATATTTGAAGGAATTCAAGGGAGGTTTGCTGCTTGTCAGCCATGACCGCGCCTTCCTGAATAACGTAGTCGGGAGGATTTTAGAGGTTGAGGGAGGCCGTTTGCAGAGCTTCAAAGGCAATTACGACAAGTATCTGCAGCAGAAGGAAGTGCAGACGGCAAGCATGGAAGCTGCTTATGCTGCCCAGCAGGATTATATTGCGAGGACCGAGGCTTATATCAGGCGTTTCAAGGCAGGCATCAAAAGCAAGATGGCAAGAGGAAGGCAGTCGCAGCTTGACAGACTCGAGCGACTGGAAACGCCCCCAAATACCGAAGAGTTTGAATTGTCTCTGCCCCCGGCACCGGAATGTGCAGAGAGGGTTTTGATATTGGAAGACCTGAGCATCGGTTATGAAGCCAAGCCCTTGCTCAAAAACATTAACCTGATTTTACGCAAGGGTGAAAAGCTTGCCTTGCTTGGAGCTAACTGTGCAGGTAAGACGACACTGCTTAAAACCATACTGGGCGAAATACCTCCGCTCAAAGGGAGGGCGCAGACGGGGAGCCGAGTTAAAGCCGGTTATTTTTCGCAAAGCTACGAAAGGCTCGATCCAAGCCGCAGCCTGGTGGAAGACTTTATGACGGAATACGGCTGCGGCATGGCAGAGACAAGGAACCTGCTGGGCAGGATGCTGTTTCATGGTGACGATGTTTTCAAGGAGATAGGAACCCTTTCCGGTGGACAAAAAGCACGCCTTGTCTTGCTGAAGCTTGTGCTTGAGGGTGCCAACCTGCTTGTTTTGGATGAACCTACGAACCACCTTGACATTGTTGCCAGGGAAGCCGTAGAAGCGGCTCTTGCCGCCTATGACGGCACCGTTTTGCTTGTCAGCCATGACCGCTACTTTGTCAATGAAATCGCGGACAGAATCTGGGAAATCGACGGGGATGCCATTGACGACTTCCAAGGCAACTATCAATATTACCGGGAAGAAAAAGCCAAAAGGCTTCGCAGCAACATGCCTGACGAGCCAAAAGACAGAACCGGAAAAGAGAAGCCTAAGCCTTTCCGTGAAAGCGGGCGGAAGGAAAAACCTCTTGAAAGACGCGGCGGTCCGCAGGAAAGAGAAAAACAGCTGAAAAGGGTAGAGCTTAGCATCAGGGAACAGGAAGCGCTCCTCGGTTTGCTGGAAAAGGAAATGGCCGAACCCGAAAGTCACGCTGATCCCCTCAACAGTTCGCGGCTTGCGCGTGAGCATGAGGAAAAACAAAAGGTGATAGAGTCCTTGCTGGAAGAATGGACGGCATTAATGGAGTAATGCTGCGGGAAAAGTGTAACATTGTTTTAGATAATTGATTTAAAACCGGCAAAAAATGCTAAAAATGAATGATTGTATACAGTATACTTGCAAGGAGGTACTGGCAGTGCGGACGCGTTAATGGTAAAATACTTTGTATTATGAAGGGCAATTATTTTAAGGGGGTTTTATTATGATGATCATACTGGGCTCGTTGGTAATCATCGCTGCAATCTATTTGATGCTCAAACGCTATGATTCCAGGCTTGTCCTTATTGGCGCAGGCTTGCTCATGGCAGTCATGGCCGGCAAGCCAATGGCGGCTCTGGACGCCTTTGCCAAAGAAATGACCTCGGCCGGTCTGATTACCTCGGTCTGCTCAGTCATGGGCTTTGCAATGGTAATGAAGTACACAACCTGTGACAAGCACCTTATCTCCCTCTTGGCGGGGGTATTGAAACTTGTAAGGCCACTGCTTATTCCCGGCACGACGATAGCAACCTTCGTCATTAACATTGCCCTGCCAAGTGCTGCAGGTTGTTCCGCGGCGGTTGGTGCCATTTTCATTCCGATTCTGATGTCCTCGGGCGTACATCCCGCCATGGCGGCTGCGGCAGTCAAGTCAGGGACCTTCGGCAGCATGCTGAGTCCGGGCCTGATGCACAACGGCGTTATTGCTAAGCTTGCCAATGTCGGAATCATGGACGTAATTCAAAATCACATGGTAGCGGATATCGTGGCCGTCGTAATTACGGCATTAAGCGTAACGATACTGGCCTATGTCATGAAAGAGCACAAGGGGCATGAAAGTGACAGCAGCGTAGTGATTGAAGAGGGCTTCAAGAGCAATATGCTCTATGCCCTGATGCCGATTCTGCCGGTTATCATCCTGGTGCTCGGCGCAACGGGCAAGGTTCCCCTCCTGAAAATGGGTGTGCCGCACGCTATGCTGATCGGTGCGATTGTATCTCTTATTGTCACGAGAAGCAACCCTGCCGAACTTACAAAACAATTCTTCAACGGCATGGGTAACGGCTATGCCGATATTTTGGGCATCATTATTTCCGTAGGTGTTTTCGTCAGCGGTATGAAGGCTATGGGTCTTGTGGCTGCCTTCTTGAAAGCGATGCTGAATTCCGAAGGTTTCATTAAGATTGCGGCAGCTTTCGGCCCCTTCCTGCTTGGCATGATCAGCGGCAGCGGAGACGCTGCTACAGTTGCTTTTAATGAGTCGATCACTCCTCATGCAGCGCAGTTTGGTATCAGCATTATCGACATGGGTTCGATTGCCGCTTTGGGCGGTACCTTGGGCCGGACGATGTCTCCGATTGCGGGGGCAACGATTATCTGCGCCGGCATTGCAGGCTGTAGCCCGCTTGAGGTTTCCAAGCGTAACGCGCTCGGAGTTACCATTGCCCTGATTGCAGGAATATTCATTCTTTTATAATTACATCGGAGAAAATGTAACGCCTGTCGATTTTATTCGACAGGCGTTACTTGTTATTGTAGAATAGTCTATATATGTTTTATACGGAGGAAGAATGGAGATAGACAATTTTTTGAGGGAACTTAAGAATTATCACGCTCCCCTTGTTTTTAATCCCTGGTCGGAATTTGACAGGCAGCATGACTGCGGTCCTGAAGCCCCCGACATCAGAACGGCGAACCTGCAAAGATATCTCAGGCTCCGGCGTTATGCTGAATATTTGTTTGTGGCTGAAGGCCTGGGCTATCAGGGCGGTCACTTTTCCGGCATAGCGATGACGTCAGAACGGATTTTACTCGGTCATCACGCGACGGTGAGACCGGAGCAGGTGTTGGCGCAATGGCAATATCGACGTACAAGCGACCCATTTTGCCCGTATTTGAATAAGAAACAGAGAGAACAAGGCTTTAATGAGCCTACTGCTACCGTTGTCTGGAATGCTCTGGCCGAGCAGAGTCTTCCGGGAAACAAGGCCGTACTCTGGAATATTTTTCCTTTTCACCCTTACAGGCCGGCGGGATTATTGACCAACAGGACGCCGGAAAAAAAGGAGCTTGCCTGTGGAGTTGTTTATACGAAAATGTTGATGACAATCTTTCCCACAGCAAAGATTGTCGCTATAGGCCAGAAAGCCTCTGCAACCTTGCATGCTTACGGCGTTGCCTGCAGTACGGTGCCGCATCCCTCCATGGGAGGCGCGGGACGTTTCAAACAGGCGGTGGCCGAATTATTGAGCAGGCAATAACGGGAGAGAGAAATGAATGCAGAAAAGATAATGGAGATGAGCCAGGAAGAAGTGCTTAACCTTGCGCTCATAGTGGGTAAGATTCTTTTAATCAGCGGAGCTGAGACCTATAGGGTAGAAGATACGATCATAAGGCTCTGCGCGTGGAGGAAAATGGGCTACGTAAAGGTGTTTGTAACGCCGACCGCTATCATCATAGGAGATGAAAAAGCTCATGGCTTTACCTGTATGGCGCGGGTTACGAATCGCACCACCAATCTTTCCCTTGTCAGCGAAGTCAATGATATGTCATTTTCATTCGGGCAGTGGCCGCTGAATTATAAGGATACAAAAAGGTTGCTGAAAGAAAAGCTGCAAAGGTCCGAACCGTCGAAATTTGTAATGAGCACGGCGTCGGGGCTTGCAGCTGCCTGCTTTGCCGTGATGCTGGGCGGAAACCTCGCCGACTTCGGCGCTGCCTTTCTTTCAGGTTTTTTGGCCATGTTGGTGGTCAAACAATTTGCGTCAATGCGTATCAGCTCATTTTGGGAGAACGCTGTGGCAGGCATCATCATTGCCCTTGTCGCTCTTACGTGCTGCAGGCTGACAACAAGCTGCACGCAGGAAAACATTATTGTTGGGGCAATCATGCCTTTCTTGCCGGGAGTTGCCCTTACCAACGGCATCAGAGATTTTATGGCCGGTGATTTGCTGTCAGGAAACTGCCGCATCGCCGAGGCGTTTTTATTTGCGGCTTCTTTAGCCGTCGGCATTGCCGTGGTCTTAAGGATTTGGCTGGTGTGAGGGGGAAATGTTCTTGATAATTTTATCTGCTTTATTTTCGTTTATGGCGACAGTTTCCTTCGCGGTTTTGTTTCGTGCGCCTTCCCGAATGCTTCTGCCAGCAGGCTTTACGGGCGCAGTCGGCTGGACTGTTTACTTTTTTATGCGCGACAGCCTTGAATATAGTTCGCCTTTGAGTATTTTTTGCGGCACCGTTGCCTTGTCTCTGATCAGCGAATTTTTTGCGCGACATTTCAAACAGCCGGTTATTATTTTTGCGATTCCCGGAATAGTACC
>JAAYIB010000047.1 GCA_012744295.1 Acholeplasmataceae bacterium | reverse complement strand
TTCCCGCAGAACTTTTTCCCCGAGGTCTGACTTGTAGAAAACCACGCCGCCGCCTCGTCCGTTCTTAGCCTCCAGCCTCGCGATGTCGGCCAGGTCGATGATACCCTCCATGTTGCGCTCCTCCGGTGCGAGACGATAGACACCGAACGCCAGCGAAAATTTATAAAGCGAACCGCTTCTGCCAATTTCCCTTCTCAGCATTTGCTGCATCCCAAGCAGTCTTTGCCTCAGCTCGCTGTCTGCGGCGTCATGCAGCAAAAGCAGAAACATGTCGTTGCTTGCGTGTGCAAGCATTTCATCCCTGCCGAGAACGCCGTTCAATTTTTTCGAGAGCAGACGGAGCACGCGGCGGCCTTCATTATGCCCGAAGGTTGCCGTAATCGTTCTGAAATGATTGATGTCAAAAATGACGACGACGTATTTCCCGCCGGTTATCAATTCATCGGCGTCCAGCTTGAATTTTTCAATGTTCCTGATTTTTGTGACCTGGTCATAATAGGCTATTTCTGCCAGAGCTTTTTGCTTTCTTTTTTCCAGAAACCAGAAATAGGCCGTCAAAGCCGCCAGCATCAGCAAAAGGAAGGAAATCAGCTGGTAAAGATACCTCTTCAAGAACATGCCGAAGGTAAGGTGATAGGGCGCCTGGGCAATATTGGAAATCATAAGCCGGCTGCGCACGTCGGGGCTGGTGCTGTTAATCACTTTGTTAAAGATATTGAGAAGCCTTGAATCGTGCTTCAGCGACACGCCGAAGCTCAGCACCTGGCTGCCGCCGGCGTAGGGCAAAAGGCTCAGGCTTTCATTTCCCGGCTGACGCAGATAGCTTTGCAGACTGTACATATTGTCGAGCACATAGTCGGCTTCTCCCTTGCGCACTGCTTCGAGCGCGTCCTCTAAGGAAGCATGATAGGCAAGCGACGCTTCCGGGAAAGCCTGCCGCAAATCATGCCAAAAGCCGATTCTGTTTCTGACCACCGCCGTCTTAAAACCTGAGGTTTTCTGAGCCTTGCCGCTTATTCCGGCATAGGAAAGAGGCAGGTCGCAATAGGGCTTGCTCACACTCATGTTATAGCCGAGACCGTCGCCCATATACTGGTCAAAGGCGCAGACGATGTCTATCGTTCCCGCAACGGCCGCAGCCTTCATCGTTTGCTCGTTTTCCGTCCGGACAAAATTGAACCTGAGGCCGGTCAAGGCCGCAATATGCTTCAGATAGGCCGCCGCAATGCCTTTCACCTGCTTCGCTTCATCATCATAGTAGATAACGGGATGATAGTTAGGATCATACGCAACGGTAAGCTCGCGCTGCGTTTTGAGAAACTCCGCCTCCCGGCGGGTAAGTGTCAGCTGCCACAAGGTGCTGTCAGCGTAATATTTGTTCAGCAGCAGCTCCCTGTATTGGAAGTTCTCTGCCAAAAGCCTGCTGCAAGCCTCGTCCAGCTCGGCCAGAAGCTCCTCATTGCCTCGCCGCACGACAAAGTGGCCGGGTTGCGGCATAAACTTTGCAACGACCCTCGCGCCCTCGATGGTTGCAAGGCTGCTGGAGGCAACCGCATCAACCCTGCCGCCGCGCAGCGCTTCAAACATTTGCGACGAATTGTCAAAGTCAACGGGTTCGACCCGGAAATTGTTGGCGCGCGCGTAGACAAGCAGGTTAGGCCTGATGTTGCTGCCGCGAAGAACGCCGACCCTCATGCCGTCGAACTTCTCAAAATCCTCGTAATAGACATCGCCTTGTTCCTTATTCACGCAGAGCATGCCGTAGATCATTGCGACATAATTTTTCGAAAAGGAAAACTTTTTCTCCCGCTCAGACGTTTTATGCAAGCTGACCATGAGATCGATTTCGCCGCTTTCAAGTCGCTCGAGACAATCCTTGAGGCTGCTGTACACAAATTCATGCTGCCAGCCGGTATGACGGGAAATATCTGTCAGATAAGAGTGGAGATAGCCGGAATAATTGCCGTTGCCGTCAACGCTGAGCAAATTCTTATAACCGTAATAGCCCACCCGGATCTTCCTTCCGGAGCCTTCCGGCGCTGCCGCGGCAGGAGAAAGGCTGCCCAGAAAACAAAAAAGACAGGTAAGCAGTACGGCAAGAAGCCGCATGATCCCCGCCAGCCTTTCCTTCGTCTTGAGCAGCATTCTTACATCCCTCCGCCACGAAATTATCAACAACATTATTATATTAACACAGTTGTACTGATAATGTACATAATTAAAGCGAAAAAGTGGCAAAGCGGCTCACTCTTTTTTTCTGTTATATTCCTGCATGACAGCCTCGATGTCCCCCTGCAGCCAGCTTTCGACGGCATCGGCCGTTCGTCTGACAGCATCTGCGACGGCCTGTTCCTCGTCCTTGTAGAAACGCTGCAGCACGTGACGCACTATATCACTGCGCTCTCCGGACGGGTGTCCTATGCCGACCTTGAAGCGGGGAAACTCGTTTGTACCCAGGTGTTCCTGTATGGACTTCAGACCATTATGACCTCCCGCCGAGCCCTTGCGCCTGACACGCAGCTGCCCGCAGGGCAGGTTAAGGTCGTCGGAGATGACGGCGACGTCTTCGGCGGCAATGTGATAGAAATTGACAAAGTCAGCCACCGCAAAACCGCTGAGATTCATGTAAGTCGTCGGTTTAATCAGAAAAACCTTTTGGGGCGCGCGATATTCGAGATAAAAGGCATTGTCGGCCTCTTTCCAGCGTGTTTCGCCCCAGCGCCGCGCCAGCTCGTCTGCCACCATGAAGCCGATGTTGTGCCTTGTATTTTCGTATTCCTTGCCGACGTTGCCGAGACCGACAATCAGTTTCATCGCTGAGCGTCCTTTCCGCCATTATTTCTGCAGTTCATCAATGCGCACAAGCTCGTAGCCTGCTTCCCGCAACCGATCGATTATGAGCGGCAGGGCCCGTACCGTCTGCTCCCGACTGCCCGTACCGCCGGGGCTGTCACCGTCATGAAGAAGAATGACGGCTCCGGGCCTTATGTTTGTCATTACGTTTTCCACAATCCTGCTCACTCCGGGATTAGTCCAGTCCCGGGGAATCACGTTCCAATTCACGACGGTAAGGCCGAGGCGTCCCGCCTGTTCCATCACGACAAAATCCTTGAAACCATGGGGCGGCCGCAGGTAAGATGTCCTTTCGCCCGTAATCGCGCGAATCGATTCAATCCCTTCTGCCATTTCACGATTGACCTCGTCCGCCTCAAGGCGCAGCAGATCCTTGTGGTTCTGGGTATGCGTGCCGACAAGGTGACCTTCCTTTTGGATTCTGCGCAATACTTCCGGCTGCTGCAAAGCATTTCTGCCCACAACAAAAAATGTGGCCCGGACGTCCTTGTCCCTCAATATGTCAAGAATCTGTTCCGTGTAGGGTCTGCAGGGACCGTCATCAAAGGTCAGAGCCGCAAGTTTTTGCTCGGTGCTGCCCGCGGCAAGCACCGGGCCGTAGAAATTGCCGCCGGGCGTTACTGCCAGAAGCAGGCATAGGGCACCCAGACTAAGGCAGCAAGAAGCACCGGCCAGTGCCAAACGACGTTTGATTTTTGCATGGTACCCCAGCGACAGCAGCAACAGGCCCAAAAAGGCCACCATTCCCAATAACGAGGCAACTTTCACGCTTTTACTCCTTCGCGTCAAGCATAATGACCAAAATGCCTATCCGCGAAGGATAAGCATTTTTAAGTAATTCTAATCTTCAAACAATTGGCTGACAGACAGCTCGTTATAGATACGCAGAATTGTTTCGGCCAGAATCGGCGCAACTGACAAAACCTTTATTTTCGGATGCTGCTTTTCCGGAGTCAGCGGTATCGTATTCGTCACAATCAATTCCTTGATTCCCGACTCGTCAATTCTTTGCATCGCAGGCGCGGTAAGGACGGCGTGCGTACAGCAGGCGTAAACCTCTTTCGCGCCGAACTTCATCAGCGCGCGTGCGCCCTCTGTCAGCGAGCCTGCGGTGTCGACCATGTCGTCTACCATGATTGCGGTCTTGCCTTCCACCGAGCCGATCAGGTTCATCACTTCGGCTACCCCAGGTTCCGGACGCCGCTTGTCGATAATCGCAATGCTGCAGTTCAGTTTTTCCGCTATCAGACGGGCACGGCTTACGCCGCCAAGATCCGGAGAGACAACGACAGGATTTTCCAGATTCTTCTCCTTGATATAGTCGGCCAGAATCGGTCCGCCCGGCATATGGTCAACCGGTATGTTGAAAAAGCCCTGAATCTGAGCCGCGTGCAAATCAATCGTTACCACGCGCGTCACGCCCGCAGTCGTCAGAAGATCCGCCATCAGCTTGGCGGTAATCGGCTCACGGCCGCGAGCCTTCCTGTCTTGCCTGGCATAACCGTAATAAGGAACGACCGCGGTAATATGCTTGGCGCTGGCGCGCTTGAAGGCATCGGCCATAATCAAAAGCTCCATCACGTTGTCGTTCACAATCGGGCCGCACGTGGGCTGCACGATGAAGATGTCCTTGCCGCGGACGCTCTCATTGACCATGACCTGCACCTCGCCGTTGTTAAAACGGTTGATGGCGGCATCCCCAACGGTTGTACCCAAATAAGCGGCAATTTCACGCGCCAAATCCGGATTCGCATTCCCCGAGAAAATCCTTAAAGCTTTAGCGTTGTCTTCCAACATTACGCAATACCTCCAATGTTAAATTCTTTACAAATGAAAGCTATCCTTACAAGTATACAACTATGCCGCAAGAGTCGCAACCCGCAAATTACGGCTCGCGTCGTTTCGCCGCCCAGCCCTTGATATTGCTTTGCTTGGCGCGTGCCACGCCCAGATCGCCCGACGGCACGTTCTTGGTAACGGTCGAACCCGCAGCCACGTAAGCGCCTTCGCCGATCGTCACCGGAGCGACGAGGTTGCTGTTGCAGCCGATAAAGGCCCCGTCCTCTATGACCGTACGGTGTTTCTGCCTGCCGTCATAGTTTACCGTGACGCAGCCGCAGCCGATGTTGACCCCTGAGCCGACGTCGCTGTCCCCGATGTAGGAAAGATGCGGAACCTTACTGCCGCTGCCGATATGCGAATTCTTGACCTCGACGAAGTTGCCGAGCTTGACTCCCTCCTCAATGACGGTATCCGGACGCAGGTGTACGTAGGGCCCGATTGTCGCCTTGCTTCCGACAAGGCAGTCATGCCCGTAGACAAACTGGAGCTTCGAGCCGGAACCGACAAGCACGTCGGTCAGCCTGACCTGAGGTCCGATCTCGCTTTCCGGACCGATTTTCGTGCAGCCTTCCAGCCAGGTAAAAGGATAAATTATGCTGTCCCTGCCTATTTCCACGGTAGGCTCGATAAAGGTGCTGGCAGGGTCCATGATTGTTACACCCTCGTCCATCAGGCGGTCTAAAACGCGCCTGCGCATGATTGCTTCGGCCTCGGCCAGCTGCCGGCGTGAATTGATTCCAAGAATCATGTCCGTGTCCCCGGTCGTAACACCGGCAACCTTTTGACCCATACGGTCGAGGCTTGCCAGGACGTCTGTCAGGTAATACTCGCCTTGGGCATTGCTGCAGGTAATGGAAGACAGGGCTTCAAACAGGAGCGGCGACTCGATGCAGTAAATGCCCGTATTAATCTCGCAGATGGCCTTCTCTTCATCCGTCGCGTCCTTTTCTTCAACGATCGCCGTAACATTTCCGGCAGCATTTCGCAAGACGCGTCCGTAGCCGGCAGGTTCGCTAACGACTGCCGTCAGAACAGTGGCTGCCGCTTTTGCGGCCAGGTGTTTCCGGTAAAAAGCCTTTAACTCCTCACCGTCAAGAAGCGGCGTATCACCGCAGATAATCATAACTGTTCCGTGATAATCGCGCAAAAGGGAAGCCGTCTGCAAAACCGCATGTCCCGTACCGAGCTGCTCCGCCTGCACGACAATATCCGCACGCCGGCCCACAAAAGCGGCAACCTGTTCGGAAGCGAAGCCTGCGACCACGACTTTTTTGTCCGCGCCCGCCGTTTCCGCGGCCTGCAGAACATGGTCAAGCATCGGTTTGCCTGCCACCTTATGCAATACCTTCGGCAAAGAGGAACGCATCCTCGTACCCTTGCCGGCGGCTAATATTACTGCCACCAAATCCGACATAATAGTCTCCCCCGTCCTAAGTCTCAAATTAGCTCAACGCGGTACCCGGCACGTCTCAGAGCTGCGATAATCACTTCTCCGTGCACATGGTCGCGCGTTTCCAGATCCATTTCAACCTGTGTATGCCCAATCGGCAGGTTCCTGCCGGAGTGCTCGTGATGAATAAATACGATATTGGCGCGATGCTCCCTGATGTAGGAGATGAATTTCAAAAGTTCGCCCGGCCTGTCGGTCAGATGCGTTACCAGCTTGATGCGGCGGCCCGATTTGACAAGGCCGTTCTCAATCACGCGGGAAATCATGTTGACGTCGATATTACCGCCGGAAATTACCGCCGCCGTCTTGCCTGAGTACGGCAGACTGCCGTGCAGAATGCCGGCCAGAGCCGTCGCCCCCGCTCCTTCCGCTATCATCTTGGCCCTTTCCATCATTAACAGGATTGTGGCCGCAATCACGTCATCCTTCACCACCACGATGTCGTCAACATATTTTTGAATCAGCCGATAGGTGATTTTTCCCGGCTGTTTGACCGCTATACCGTCGGCAATCGTATGTGCTTCAGGCGTTTCCACCCACTTGCCTGCGTGTTTTGACAAATAAAGGGCCGGAGCGCCGGTAGCCTGAACGCCGTAAACCTTGACATGCGGCGCCTTCGCCTTCACGGCGACCGCAACGCCGGCAAGAAGCCCGCCGCCGCCAACCGGTACGGCTATGGCCTGTACGTCGGGGCACTGCTCCAGAATTTCCAGGCCTATCGTTCCCTGTCCGGCAATTACCGCCGGGTTATCATAAGCATGGACAAAGGTCGCACCCGTTGCCTGCTGTATGCGAAGAGCCTCTTCGTAGGCCTCGTCATAAACCGAACCGGCCAGAACAACCTCTGCTCCGTAGCTTTTCGTTGCTTCAACCTTGGCCAGAGGCGCCCCCTCCGGCATCACGATGGTAGACCTGATTTTTGCCGCCGCAGCGCCGAGCGCCACGCCCTGCGCATGATTGCCGGCCGAAGCCGTGATAACGCCGCAGGCCTTCTTCTCGTCAGGCAACAGCTGAATGCAGTTGGACGCCCCTCTGACCTTGAAGGACCCGGTTCTCTGCATGTTTTCCAGTTTCAGGCAGACTTCGTGGCCTGCCATCTGGCTGAAGGTGTGGCTGCTTTCCAGCGGAGTTCTATGTACGACATTTTGCAGCCTTTCTGCCGCTGCTTCCACGTCTTTCAATGTTACTGAATCCTTATCCACGGTATCTCCCCTTTCCGGCATTTTTTAGTTAGGCCTGATGTCGATGGTCCTGGCCGCGTCATCAACGCCGTGAAGGACGAAAAGCGAAAAGTAATCGTCAACCATCTTGTGTTCGGGTTCACGCGTCGCAACCAGAAAACCGGTTCCGACAACTTCGGCTCCTACTTCCAGGGCAAGGTCGCGCAGACCTTTTGCAGTGCCGCCCGCCTTCATGAAGTCATCGACAATCAGCACGCGCGCCTCAGCCGGAAGCGCCCGCTTCGGCAGCGACATTGCCTGAATCCTTTTGGTCGAACCGCTGACATAATTGATGCTGACCGCGGAGCCTTCAGTAATCCGGCTCTCTCTCCGAGCCATCACGAGGGGCACGTTATAAGCCCTGGCAACAAAAAGAGCCAAAGGTATGCCTTTGGTTTCCACAGTCATCACATATTCCGGAACATGACCCTTGTTACGGCTCATAATTATTTCTCCGAGCCTGAGCAGCAGTTTCGGCGTCAGCAGCAAATCATTCATATAAATCATACCGCCCGGCAGTATTCTTTCAGGTTCGGCCATTCTCACGGCCAATGCCTTGAGAAATTCTTCGTCGGAGACCTTGGTATGACAAGGAATGAAGCGGACTCCTCCCGCCGCTCCCGCCAGTGTTTCAACGATGCCCAGGTCATATGCGGCCAAGCCGTTCCTGATGGCCTGAACGTCTTCGCTCAACGTTGACTTTGCAACATCGTAACGTTTGCAAAAATCTGTAAAGGAATAAAGCTCGTAAGGATGGTCGACCAATTCCTTGGTCAGTGCCGCCACCCTTTCAATCCTTCGTATTTTGCCCATGTCACACCTCTATTCTTTGATCTTCGCTCTTTACGAGCAAATAAGCGCTATGCTATTGAAGCTTGTCGACAGACCTTGACTGCGGGGCGCGCAGATATTCAGACATAAACCGCCAGTCAGTCTCCTTGTCGACATCGATGCCGATTTCCGGAAAGCATGACCTGACGACAGAGCCTTGGAAGCCCAGAAGGCTTGAGGCTCTTTGCTCAACATCACGAATGGCAAGACGGCGGAGAAGAAACCGCAAAATAAAACGCCAGCCGAGCCAGCCGCACAGCTCGAGGGGCCTTTTGCGGCGCGCAAAAACTTCCTCGGCGGCACTTTGGCAGGATGCAACCACCTCGGGGCGCACCAGGAGTATGTTGCCGCCGGTAAAAACTCCCTCTTTTAACTTGACATAAGTGCGGCGGCTTCCCGGGAATTTGCTTTCGCAAGCGTCCCTGGAAACAATGGGGTAAAAAACATCTGCCGTACGCCCCTCGGTCTGCATTAAGAAATCGCGAACGGCATCGGGAGTCAGAAGCGGAATGTCATCCGTAACGAAAAGAACGGGTTTTTCGGCTCCGGAAGCTTTGACTGCGGCTTCCGCAGTTTGCAGCATACTGCCGGCGGCGGCTACTAAGCGCACTTCTGCCGGCAGGTCAATTGCCGACAAATTAACGAGATCGCCGGCGATTGTAATGTCTCCGATGACACCGGAGGCGGTAAGAGCCTCCACGATATAGGCAATCAACGGTCTGCCTGCGAGTTCTGCCGTCGCACGATAATCCGTGCCGGCCATTTTTTTCAGCCAGCCGCAAGTGCCGCCGGCCAGAATGATAGCGTCATACATTATCCGCAGCTGCTCCTTTTACAATCAGACTTCCCTTTCTTCCTCAATTGCCTTCAGCAATGTCTGTTCGGCATTTTCCATGTGCTCGCGCACGGCTTTTTGTGCTTTCTCGGAATCCCTTTGGGCAAGACTGTCGACTATGATGCGGTGCTCGGCAAGCGTATTGGCCAGGCGTCCCGGATAATGCATGGACCGTCCGCGCAAGGTTGTGATTTGCTCCCGGAGGCTGTTGATGATGCTGACCAGACGCTCGTTGCGGCTTGCCTGGTAAAGTATGTCGTGGAAAGCCGTATCGGTTTCCACGATTTTTTCGAGATTGCCTTCCTCGATGTATTCGCCGATTTCCACGAGGAGTCGCTGCATGGCTTCAAGCTCCTCGTCGCTGATGCGTTCTGCGGCAAGACCGGCCGCAAGCACGTCGAGAGCCGTTCTGATTTCATAAACCTCCGTCAGGTCTTTTATGGAAATGTCGGCAACATAAGTGCCGCGCCGCGGAATCATGACCACGAAGCCTTCAAGCTCAAGCTTGCGAATAGCTTCACGCACGGGGGTCCTGCTCACGCCCATTTCCTCGGCCAGTTGGATTTCCATGAGCCTTTCACCGGATTTAAAGATGCCGCTTGTGATTGCCTGCCGGATTTTTTCGCAGACAAGCTCACGCAAAGGTTTGTAACTATCCAATTTGATGGGACTAAGGTGGCCGCTCATGATTCATTCCTCCTCAAAGTTTTGGTCAACACGGTCTCTACGTCAAATTTATTTGTCACGGCTGCCAGAACAGCCTCTCCCTTTTCCTGTGAGTCAACCAGTCCGAAGACAGTTGGTCCGCTGCCGGACATCAGGCTTCTTGCCGCGCCGGCACGCACCATTTCCTCCTTGATGGCGGCGATCTCTTTGTAGGTACGGCATGTCACGCTTTCAAGCACGTTGCCCATGCCAGCGTATAATGCTTGTCTGTCGTTCGCCTGTACTGCCGCAAGCAGCGGCGCGAGCTTTGGCCGCTCCGTGACGGTTGCGGCCGAGTAGTTACGATAAGCCCAGGCCGTTGAAACTTCAATGCGCGGTTTGGCGAGTACCAGCCAGTGCTCGTCAAGATCCGGCAGCGGCTCTAAAATTTCGCCCCTTCCCGTTGCCAGCACCGTGCCGCCCCTGATGCAGAACGGCACGTCGGAGCCAAGCTCCGCCGCCAGCTTCTCAAGTTTTTCCGCCGGCCAGAATAAACTCCAGAGCCGGTTCAGGCCCCGCAAGACGGCGGCGGCGTCGGCACTGCCGCCCGCAAGTCCCGCCGCGGCGAAGATCCGCTTTGTAATACGCACCTGAACGTTCGGCTTTCTTCCGCTTCTTTCAGACATCAGCAGCACAGCCTTAAAGGCCAGGTTGCCGGGTCCGTCCGGTACGTCCGGCCTGTCAGTTGTAACCTGAAGTTCGCGTGCCGGAAGGATTTCGACTTCGTCGCAAAAATCAATTCCCTGCAGCAACATCTTTAACTCATGATAGCCGTCCCCACGCCTGCCGACAATGTCGAGGGCCAGGTTAACCTTGCCAAAGGCTCGTTCCAACATAGCTTCGCTCCCCTAAACAATTCGTCGTGGATAATGAATACTTTGCGCTAATTATATAATACATTCTATCCTTCTATCCCTTCGCTGGCAAGGAAAAAATGCGAAATTTTATTGGACAATTACGAAATTCATACGCATTTTACGTTCGGACAAAATTTGTCTTTCCTTTTCTGCGAAGTATGCTAAAATATCCGTAGCTACTTAAAATATGGAGGATTTACGCCTATGCGCAGATACCTTGTTCAACATTTGATGACCGCGGCCGGCTGTGTTCTGATGGGGGTGGCCGTCAATGCCTTCTTCATACCCCATAAGCTATTGAGCGGCGGCATCAGCGGCATTGCCATCATGCTTTACTATCTCTTTGATTTGCCTATCGGTTTTGTTATGCTGCTTCTTAACGTCCCGCTTTTTTATCTCGCCTATCGGTTCATGGAACCCACCTATCCTGTGACAGCACTGTTCGGCATGCTGGCATACTCCTTCTCGCTTGACTTCTTCAGCTTCCTGGCTCCTCTTTCCCCGGTACGCGACGTGCTCCTGTCCTGTATCGCCGGCGGAACCCTGAGCGGAATCGGAGCCGCGATGCTTTACAGGGTCGGCAGCAGCAGCGGCGGAACGGATATTATCGGGGCGATTTGCAACAAATACTACAGCACCGCAATCAGCACCCCCGGCTTCGTTCTCAACATCCTGGTCATGGGTGCCGCTGCCGCGCTCTTTGGGCTGGAACCCGCACTTTACACCCTGCTTGCTTCTTTTATATGGTTCAAGGTCGCAAATACCTTTACCGACGGCTTCGACTATAAGAAAAACATAATCATCATCAGCAAAAGCTCACAGGATATTGCGGACGAAATTATCAAAGTCGTCGGCCGAGGAGTAACCTTTCTCCATGGCGAGGGCGCCTACACGCGGCAGCCGCGCGAAATACTGCTCGTTGTCGCCAAAATGACGCAGATGGCGCAAATTAAGGCCATCGTCAGCACCATCGACCCCAATGCCTTTATGATCATACATGACGTTGCCGACGTCATGGGGCGCGGCTTCACATCGACCAGCGATATAAAGAAAATACCAAAAAAATAATAGAGCCGGGCTGCCTGACTTCAGAAATGAAGCAGACAGCCCGTTTTTTGTTTCCTTTACTTTTTGGGACATTTTCAGTCCATACTGGACAAAATATATCCATCGTGTTATAATCGGCCCATAAGGTAATAAAGGGAGGAAGCGGCATGACTTTTAAAAAATTTTTCCAGGCTTTGATTAACACGCATTTTTATCTGGTACGCTGATTTATGCAGGAAACAGGACAAGAAACGCAAAAACGCAGGACGCAAATTCCGTAACAGCGGATTTGCGTCCTGCGTTTTTTAACTGTTTTTCGCTTGCTCGAAGGAATTTGCCAGCGCGGCGAACTCCGCAAGGGACAGAGTCTCTCCCCTTCTTCTGCCGTCAATTCCTGCCTTCTCCAGCCAGAAATTGGTTCGTTCCGGAGACAATCCCATGTTACGCAAGGCATTGCTCAGCATCTTCCTGCGTACGGAAAAAGCGGCCTTGACAACGCGGAAGAACAGCTTCTCGTCATTGACTTCCACGGGCGGCAGCTTCCTGCGTCTGCAGACTATGACCGCGGAATCGACTGCCGGTGCGGGAACAAAGGAGTCGGGCGGAACCAAAAAAGCAATCCGGGGTTCGGTGTAATAGTTGATTGCAACCGACAGCGCCCCGTATTCTTTCCCTCCCGGCTCAGCAACCATGCGCTCCGCGACCTCCCTTTGCACCATCACCACCAATAATTCCAGCGGCAGCTTTTGCTCAAGCAGACTAAAGATAATCGGCGTCGTTATGTAGTAGGGCAGATTGGCAACGGCCTTGAAGCTCTTGCCGCCCACTGCGGAAAGAATGTCAAGCTTCAAAATATCTTCATTAATTATATTGACGTTTTCATAGCTTCCCAGCGTTTTCGCCAGAACCGGCAGAAGGCGCTTGTCCAATTCCACGGCAACTACGCTCGCTCCCGTAAGGGCAAGCCCCTGCGTCAGCGTGCCGATACCCGGCCCGACTTCCAGGACGGTGTCGGACGCTTTGAGTTCTGCCGCCTCGACAATTTTTTTTACGATTTTCTCGTCAATCAGGAAATTCTGGCCAAGCCTCTTATCGGCCCGCAGATTGTGCGCCTTTAAAATATGTCTGGTAACTTCTCTTTTAGCAATTATCGGCTGCTCCATCTCATACCTCGATTTGCGCCAGTGCGTCAGCGAATTCCTGCCGCGTCACGCCGTAGTTGTTTAATCTTGACAAAAATTGCTTGGCGTTGGCATAGCCAAGTCCCAGCAATAAGCCGAGCCGGTCACGGCGCTGTGCGGCTTCCGGACAGCCGGACAGCCGGGAAACAAACAAGTCCCGGTTGGAAAATTCAAACCGGGGCTCGATTTCGTGAAAGCGCACTTTGGAGAGGGCCAGCCTGATCGCGTCAGGCGGAGCCTGTTCGATACCGACGTCGTTGTTTGCCGTCGCGGCCATTTTCGGCACAAAGGCCTGACTCGCCAGTGGGAAGCGTTCCGTCAGGTATTTCCTGATTCTTTCGCCTGCACCGTCCGGATCGGTCAGAATGATGATTCCCCTCTTTTCATAAGCGGCGCTGATTTTCCTCAGCGTGGAAGGAGACAGCGTAAAGCCCCCTGTTTCAATTGTTTCCGCCTCGAGCGCCTTTTTGACGGCTGCGGTATCCATCTTGCCTTCGACAATCAGAACTTCCTTCAACACCCGCCTATCACTTCCTGTCGCTTAGAGAATGTACATTTCAACATTACGACGGCCAAAGGTTATGGCCTCGTGATAACTGTCCATAAAGAGATCGATGCGGTTGCCGACAATCGCTCCGCCGCAGTCTCCGGCCATCGCGAAGCCGTAGCCGGGAATATAAACCTTGGTGCCGTAAGGGATGACGTCAGGATCTACGGCAATGATGCCGCGTTTAGGCACCAGACCTATTGAGGTGACGCCGTCTCCGTCACCGTCTTCCAACGTATAGGCCGTAGCCTCCATAATCTTTTTCACGCGATAGGTGACTGCCCCGCGCGACGTCTGTATGGTTCTGTTGGTACCGACCGCCACTATCCGCGGCTGCGGTTTTGACAATACGGTCTCGCTTAGCGTTCTTTTCTCTTTTTGGCCATTGATTTCAACATAGGAATAAGTCACCAGTTTCTCGCCGGTGACTCCTTCCGCGATGGTTCTTTCCTCGTCAAGCGGAAGATGGGAGTCTTGCTTCATTTCCACGGAGAACGGGATAGGCTGCCGCTCTTCCTCAAGCCTGGCGTCCTTTGCAAGCAGCAAGATTTCCAGACCTGCTGACGGTTTTTGTTCAGGCGCGGGGAAAACCTTTTTGCCCTTGTAATCGATGTCCAAGGCCTCAAGCACTTCCTTGACCGTACCGCGGCCAATCGAATACTCTTTCATTGTCCCTTCCTGCCAAACCTTGATGGGCATGGCACGGATTACCTCAATGGCTGCACCGTCTTCCAACTTCTTCTTATTAATTAGGCGATAGCCGTCATTATCCGCAAGAATGATTCCGGCCTCCTTCAACGCGCTTTTAGGCTTAAAGGATCTGGTTTCAATTTTTATCGTGTCGCCGTCGGCCAAAATCGTTATCTGTTTCTTGGCTGCCACAAAGCCCAGCAAAAACATGGAAATAAGCAGCAACAAACCGAAAGAAAGCATCTTATGGGGACGGTTCAGGATAGTTTTCAGTTCCATCGTTAACCTCCTTTAAAAGTCATTGCATTATATCACGCACATTTTTGGAATGTCAAACAATGCAAAAGAGTGCAGGCGGCAAATGTAACAAAAACTCGCAGAAACTTTAGTTTCTGCGAGTTGGATGTAATGCTACCTTATCTTGTCAAACAGCTTTCTGACGTTTTCCGAGCTCTTTCTGATTAGTTCCTCCGGCTCAACGCCTCGCACAAGGGCGGCATTCTGTGCGACGAGGAGAGTGTGGGCGGGATCATTTCTCCTGCCTCTGTAGGGCATCGGAGTCAGATACGGCGAATCCGTCTCGAACAAAAGCCGGTCTTCCGGAACATGCTTCAGAACCTCACGAAGCTTCTGCGCGTTCTTAAAGGTGCTGCTGCCGCCGAAGCCGAGGTAAAAGCCGAGTTTCAAAAGCTCCCGTGCCGTTTCGAGCGAACCGGAATAGCAGTGGAAGACACCGGAAAGCCCCTTGCCCTCTCGCGCGACAATCTCGAGCATATCTCCGTGGGCGTCACGGTCATGAATAATCACCGGCAGGCCGACTTTTCTTGCCAGGTCGAGCTGCTCGATAAACCGTTTCCTTTGGAGCGGACGCGGGGCGCAGTCATCATAGTAATAATCCAAGCCGATTTCGCCGATGGCAACTACCTTCGGATGGCCGGACCATTCCTCCAGCCTGGCGAGATCCTCGTCCTGCATCCTCAATACTTCCTGCGGGTGCCAACCCACAGCTGCATAGACAAAGTCATAGGTCTCGGCGTAGCCGATCGCCTTGAGGGAAGACTCGTTATCGCAGCCGGGATTTATCAGGCCGTCGATTTCTCCTCGCAGCCGCGCAAAGACTTCTTCCCTGTCCGCGTCATAGTGCGGGCAATCCATATGTGCGTGCGAATCAAAAACCCTTGCCTTCAACATCATTTCACCTTGCTGCCGGAGGCAATCCCCGGCGCATCGGCCAGGACCAGCCGTCCCTCACCATCCGAAGCTGCGAGCAGCATACCGCGGGATTCTATGCCGCGCAGCTTGGCTGCCTTCAGGTTGGCAATAACGATAACGTTTCTGCCCGCCAGCTCTTCCTCCGTGTAATGCTGGGCGATGCCGGAAACTATGGTGCGTTCCTCCTCGCCGATTTTTACAGTAAGCTTCATCAGCTTATCGGTTTTCGGAACTCTTGCCGCCGTCAGAATTGTCGCAACGCGCAAATCTATTTTGGCAAAGTCTTCAATAATTATTTCGGGCATTTCGGCGCATGGCGCTTCTTCCTTGCTTGCTTCCCGCGCACCGGCCCCTTCGGCGGTTTTCTTCGTTGGGGCATTTACCGTCAGTCCCTCCTCGTTTATCTCAATCCGGGGATAAATCGGCTCGCCCTTTGCGACTCTCGTACCATCCGCAAGGCCTCCCCAAACTGCGTCTTGCAGAAGGAACGCTCCATTTGCCGCAAGTCCTAACTGGGCAAAGATCTTCGGGCTTGTCCGCGGCACGAAGGGCTGGATCAGTATCGAGACTATCCTCAGTACTTCCGCGAGGTTGTACATAACCGCCTCAAGTCTTTCCGCCTTGGCGGCGTCTTTGGCCAGAAGCCAGGGTCCCGTCTCGTCGATGTATTTGTTGGTGCGGCTGATCAATGCCCACACCGCCTTGATGGCGGCATTGATTTCCAGCCTGTCCATTGCTTCGCGGTAGTCGCGGACGGTTTGCTCCGTCAGCGCTGCCAGACCGGCATCTATTTCCTCCGCCGCGGCTTTCTTATGAACAACTCCGCCGTGGTACTTTTCTATCATACTTACGGTCCGATGCAGCAGGTTTCCGAGGTCGTTAGCCAAATCGGCATTGGTGCGGATAATCAAGGCGTCCCGCGAAAAATTCCCATCGCTGCCCATGTTGATTTCACGCAGCAGAAAATACCTGATGGCATCGGCGCCGAATTCGTCGATCAAAGACAGCGGGTCAATGACGTTGCCCTTCGATTTGGACATCTTGTCTCCCTCGACCACAAGCCAGCCGTGACCGTAGACCTGTTTCGGCAGCTCCACGCCCATCGCCATCAGCATAATCGGCCAGATAACGGTATGGAAACGGACAATTTCCTTGCCCACAAGATGCAGGCTGGCCGGCCAGAATTTTTTGAACTTTTCTTCGTCGGCGCCATAGCCGATGCCCGTGAAGTAATTAAGCAAGGCGTCAAACCAGACGTAAACCACGTGTTTGTCATCAAAAGGGACCTTGATGCCCCAGTCGAAGGTTGTTCTTGTGATGCAAAGGTCTTCCAGTCCCTGCTTGATGAAATTAATCATTTCGTTGCGCCGGGAAGCAGGCTGAATGAAATCCGGGTTCTCCTCGATGTGCCGAAGCAGACTGTCCTGATATTTGGAGAGCTTAAAGAAATAGCTTTCTTCCTGCATCTTCTCGACCGGTCGTCCGCAGTCGGGGCAATTGCCCTGAGTCAGCTGACGCTCCAGCCAATAAGACTCGCACGGCACACAATACAGGCCCTCATAATTTTTCTTGTAAATATCACCCTGGTCATATATCTTCTGCATGATGGCCTGCACCACTTTTTCGTGGCGTTCTTCGCTCGTGCGAACAAAATCATCGTTGCTGATGCCAAGCTTTTCCCACAGAAGCCTGAAGTTCGCTACAATCGCGTCCACGTACTGCAGCGGCGTCACACCCTTTTCCTCTGCCTTGCGCTGTATCTTCTGGCCGTGTTCGTCGCTGCCCGTCAGGAAGAAAACTTCATAGCCCGCTGCACGGCGATAGCGTGCTATGCTGTCGGCAATCGTCGTGCAATAGGCATGACCTATGTGCAAGTTGTCGCTGGGATAATAAATCGGAGTCGTGATGTAAAAACTTGGTTTCGTCATTCTTTTTCCCCTTCTTCGGCTAAGATTAATCTATTGTATAATTTCCTCCTGGGAATTTTGCTCTCTTTGGCTGCTCTTTGCAGAGCTTCTTTTTTCGGAGTGCCCTCGGCAATCATCCGTCTCACCTGCGCAAGCACGTCGTCCTCATCAGCGCTTGCTTCAACCGGGACCTCCGTAGGCGCTGCGATGACAAGGGAGAACTCTCCTCTGGGCGGCTGCTTTTCCAGCCAGCCTAACGCTTCTGAAACCGTACCGCGGAAAAACTCCTCATGCAGCTTGGTCAATTCCCTGCCTATGGCCAGGCGCCTGTCACCCCAGGCGGCCAGAATGTCTTTTAGAACCTCTTTGACCCGATGAGGGGCCTCATACAAAACGATCGTGGCCGGAATTTTTTCCCAAGTCCCGAGCTGCTGCCGGCGGTTCTTTTTGCTTTTCGGCAAGAAACCGCCGAAAAAGAACGGTGACGACGGCAGACCGGACGCAATCAGCGCACAGAGCGCCGCATTGGCTCCCGGTATCGGCACCACCTTAATGCCTGACGCTATCGCCAGCCTTGCCAGATGCTCGCCGGGGTCGGCTATGCCGGGAAAACCCGCGTCGCTGACAAGCGCCACGTCTTTTCCTTCCTCAAGCTGTGCGAGCAAGAGCGGCCCCTGCTTGTCCTTGTTGTGTTCGTGATAGCTTACGAGGGCGGCGCGGATGCCTAAATGCGTCAGCAGCTGCCGAGTGTGCCTTGTGTCTTCGGCCGCAATCACGTCAGCCGCTGACAGCGTTTGCACCGCGCGCGCCGTTATATCCTTCAGATTCCCAATGGGCGTCGCACATAAATACAGAGTGCCCGGCTCATCCTGTTTCATTGCCCTTCTTCCTCCCCGGCCATACCGTAACAGAGCAAGGTCTGCCTGCTGTGGCTGCCATCCGAATTGTACATCACCAAGGGCTCCAGCACCGTCAGCCCCGGCGAACCTCCTTTGACGAATTCCGCCAGAAAGACCCAGGCCGGTTTGTCGGCAAACGCATGCACCCATTGCAGCCGCTTAAGCTCAAAGCCGTATTTGGACGCCAGGGAAAGCGCCTCGGTAAAACGTTCGGGCAGCTGCACCAGGGCGAAACGTCCGCGATACTTTACCATATAGGCCGCCGTCCGGAAGAAGTCGTTTAGGTCCGCCGTCACCTCGTGACAGGCTGCGCGGCCGAAACGCCTCATCCTGCCGCTGTTGCGGTAAGGAGGATTGGCCACGACAAGGTTGAAGCTTTCCGCGGCAAAACTGCCCTTCAGGCTGCGGATATCTCCAAGAACAGCGGCAACACTGTCCTCGAGCTTGTTTTCCCTGATGCTTCGCCTCATCAGCTCAACGACGTGCTCGTTACAGTCAACGCCGACCACTGTCGCCGCTCCCCGCGCGGCCAGGAGCAAACTGACGGCACCCGTACCCGACCCAAGTTCGAGCACTCTGGCACGCTTGACGAGGTAAGGAAAGGATGCAAGAAAAACGGCGTCCGTAGTAAAGCAAAACTCCCTGCTGCATTGCCATATTTTATAACCGCAGCCTGGCAGGGAATCCAGCCTCTCAGTTGCCGACAGCCCGGGCATGGTTCCTCAAACCTCTGCCTGAACGGCTTCGACAATCTCGTCCCAGGAAACCTGAATCACGTTGTCAGGCGTAAGCTGCACGGAGGCGGTCTTTTCATTGCGGTTGACTTTGACAACCTTGCCCTCGCCTAAAGGCGTCATCACCACGCTGCCATGACGCGGCGCCTTTTCTCTTTCCCGTTCGCGCGCGCAGCCGCCTTCCTTGCCGCAATAAAGGTAGTTCTCGTACTTCAGGCAGCACATCAGCCGGCCGCAGATACCGGAAATTTTTGTAGGATTCAGCGAAAGCTTCTGATCCTTGGCCATGCGGATGGAAACCGGCTCGAAATCTCCGAGAAAGGTCGAACAGCAGAGGGGACGGCCGCAGCAGCCGATGCCGCCAAGCATTTTGGCTTCGTCGCGCACGCCGATTTGCCTGAGCTCTATCCGCGTACGGAAGACGGCGGCCAGGTCCTTGACAAGCTCCCGAAAATCAATGCGCCCTTCGGCGGTGAAATAAAAAATTATTTTATTGACGTCAAAGGTGAATTCAACATCAATCAGATTCATCGGCAGACTGTGTGCCTTGATTTTGCGCGTGCAAATATTGAAGGCCTCCTTCTCCCGCATCTCGTTCTCGGCAACCTTTTCCCGGTCGGCCTTGGTTGCCTTGCGCAGGACAGATTTCAAAGGCGGCACGATTTCCTTTTCGTCTACGGATCTTGCGCCGGCGACAACTTCGCCGTATTCCATGCCGCGTGCCGTTTCCACAATGGCATAATCGCCTTTTTGCACTCCTGTGTCCTCGGGATCAAAATAATATATCTTCCCCGCTTTTTTAAACCTAATACCTACAACTGTCGGCATCTTATTCCTCCTTAAGCGTTTTGTTCATGTTCACCACCAGCGCTTCCCAGACAACCTTGCCCGGCGCATTGGCCGCAAGGCCCTTTAAACTGTCCTGAACAAGCCTGATCATGATTTTTATCTTTTTCGTGCTCCAACGCACAAAACACTTCTCAACCCTTTGCACAACATCTGTGTTGTAAACATGCCGAGAAAGCTTTTCGCTGCAGAAGAGTCCGTCACGCAGAAGATACAGCAGCATTTTTAGCATGATTTGTCCATCCCCGGCAGCGGTTTTTTCCGGCCAGGGATAAGCCGCGACAAGCTGCAGCGACCTCGCGGCAGGCAGGTTTTCCATAAACTCGAGCATTCTGTCGCGCACGTCAATAGTCTGGGCTGCCTGCAGCGCTAAAGCATTGGCAAGCGAGCCATCAGCGAGCGAGGCGAGCGCTTCAGCCTCAGCTGCCGTTGCGCCGCCAAGGCGCAGCTTATCCGCAACCGCCCGGTTCGGCAGGACGTCGAAGCGAAGGCTGATGACGCGCGAGCGGATAGTCGCAAGCAATCTCGCCTCGCTCGCCGCAACGAGGATGAACAGCCAGTTTGCGGGCGGCTCCTCCAGTAATTTCAGCAGACTGTTTGCAGCCGTGGGATTCATGTAATCAGCGGCGTCGATGACGCATACACGGTAAGCGGAGAGATGGGGCGCAAACGCCGCCTGTCTCGCCACTTCCTTCATCTGTTCGATGACAATGTCCTTGCCCGGGGCTTCCTGCTCAACAAGCAGAAAGTCAGGGTGGGCGTTCGCGGCAAGGGCACGGCAGGACGGACATCCCCTGCAGGGGCTTGCCTGTGAAAGGCACAGCAGTTCTTTGGCAAAAGCCTTTGCCAGAAGTTTCTTGCCAACGCCTTCCGGTCCGTGAAACAAGAGCGGCGACGTTTTTTTATCACCTGCGAGCAGCTTGTGCAGGAATTCCTTGTTCTGTTGATGACCGCTAATCTCTTCCCACATTTTTACACCCCGGTGTTTTCCTTCAATCCATTATAATTGAAAAGCAAGTCTTTTGCAGAATTATTTACATAAAAGCGCTTCAATTTTGGTCATAATCTCTTCTGTTACGTCGGTTTCGGCCTGCAATGCGTCGATAACCGCAATCCGTTCCGGTTCTGATGCCGCAAGCTTTAGAAAAGCGCCCCGGATTTTTGCCTGAAATTCCAGCCCTTCCATCTCAAACTTGTCGCTGACGCCCCTGCCCTGCCTGCGAACTGCCAGCTCGGCGGGGTCGCCGTCCAACAAAATCGTCAGGCCCGGCTTCAGGCTGCACGTGGCAAAGTCGTCAAGCATCCTCAGCGCAGGCAAAGGTATGCCTCGTCCGCACCCCTGATAAACAATGGTGGAGTCGCTGAAACGGTCACACAGTACTATTTTCCCCGACTCAAGAGCAGGAGCGATCAGCTCGCTGACGTGGTCGGCGCGTCCGGCCAGGTAAAGCAAGGCTTCGGTCCTGTGTCCCATGGCAAGCTCGGCGTCAAGAACAAGGCTGCGGATTTTTTCCGCCGCCTTGGTACCGCCCGGCTCGCGCGTGCAAACCACGTCGTGCCCCTTTTGCCTGAGCAGGCGCGCAATGCTTGCGAGCTGCGTTGTTTTTCCGGTGCCGTCGGCTCCTTCAAAAGTAATGAATATTCCCTGGTTCATAGCTTTATCACCCTGATTTTCTTCAAAGTTCCGTCCACCGGTCCGCTTACGGGAATTCTTAAGTTTAGAAGCGCGCGGCAATAGGCCAGCACTTCGCCAGTCAGCCTTTCTCCCGGCAAGATGACCGGTATGCCCGGCGGATAAAAGCTGACCTGCTCGGCGGCAATGCGGCCTGCAGCCTCCGCCAGCTTCACGTTTTCCGTCTCGGCCCAAAAGGCCTCTCGCGCCGTCATCACCGCTGCGGGAAAAGGCATGCGTATTGCCGCCGGCTGCCCTAGCGGCGGCAGCTTCATCGCGGCTATTGTTCGGAAGACCTTTTCGATTTTATTCATAATTGCTTCGATTTCCGGATTATCATCGGCATAGGTAAGCAAAAAAAGCACGTTATTGAAATCCGCAAGCTCCACTGCTATGCCGGCCTGCCGCAGCAAGTCGGCAGCCTCCATGCCCGTTACGCCGAGACCGGAAACCTTGACCGTAACCTTGGTGCAGTCGTAGCCCGCTACCTCGCCGCGTGCCAAAACCTTTTCATCCAAAAGCTCCAGCCCCGTAACCGACTGCAGCTTTCGTCGCAGTTCGAGAGCCACGCGCGCGGCCGCTTCGACCATTGAACTGCCTGCTGCCTCAAGTTGTGAACGGGCAGCATCGAGAGAGGACAGCAAAAGGTAGTTAGGGCTTGTCGAGGTAAGGAGGCTTACGGCTGAAGCCATCTTTTCAGCATCAAGCCGTTCCGTCCGGATATGCAGCCAGGAGCATTGCGTCAGCGCTCCCAAGGTCTTATGCGTACTTTGGGCGCAAGCATCGGCTCCCTGCTGCAGCGCCGAAGGCGGCAAGAAACTGGAAAACCCCAAATGTGCTCCGTGCGCTTCGTCAACAAGGAGAAAAGCGCCGCGTCTGTGCACAAGGTCGGCAATTGCCGCAACGTCTGCCGTCAGTCCGTAATAATTGGGGGTCGTCAGCAGTACGGCCTTAATCTCAGGGTCGCACGCCAGAGCCTCCTCTATATCTTGCAGCGACGGCTGCGTGGCGATGCCGAAATTCCGGTCATAGCCGGGTTCAAGGAAAACCGCCTCCAGACCGCCGAGCACAAGAGCGCCGGCCACTGCGCGGTGCGAGTTGCGCGGTACGAGCAGCCTGTCATTCGGCTTCAAGGCCCCGAGCAGCATCGCATGGATGGCTCCCGTTGTACCGTTAACCGCGAAAAAGCAACGGTCGCTGCCGTAAAGAGCAGCAGTCATTTCCTGCGCTTCCTTCAGGCAGCCGCTCGGACAATGGAGGTCATCCAGCTCCGACATCAGGGAAACATCCATTGCGGCCGCCGTACTGCCCAGGCAGCTTTTCAGCTCCGCCGCAAACCCTCTGCCGCCCTTGTGTCCGGGTGTATGGCAGGGATAGATCTTTTCCCGTTCGTAATGATTGAGCGCCTCCAAAAGAGGCTTTCTTATCTTCAAGAAAATACTCCTTCTATTATATATGTCATTCTTTAATTTTATCACATGAAGCCGCTGCGTCACAACTGTGCCGAATAAGTAAAAGACCGGGGCCACGGTTTGGGAATGGCTTTAACAAAAAGCTCCCTTGCCGGGTCTCGGTCTGTTTTTATGCCTTGGCCGGAACGTTCTGGTCGTCTTCCGGGAACAGCGTTCTCGCAAGGTCCACGGCCTCGCGGATATCCATTGTGTTGAAAACGTAGAGGTTTCCGCGCTTCAGCAAGATATCGATTCTTGACATCGTTTTCATCGATTTGGACAGAAAGGCCGCGTAGACAAGCGTCGTTCTCTCCTCGGGAGTAAATTTCTCGTAATCCTTCTTGGTCGCTAAGATCTCTTCAAGCTTTTCAATCGCGCTTAGGTATTCGTCCTTGTATCTTTGCATGTAATTCAGGAGACGCTCCATAGTAATGTGAATACGCTGCATCTTGCCCACAACGTCCGCAAGCTCCATTGAATGCTTGTCAATCTTGTCCTTCAGCTTCATTGCGCCTTTTTTATCCTTGTTGGTAATCTTGTCGACGCCGAAATCCTGTACTACCGCCGGAACATCCAAAATGGCGTTCAGAACGGAGGCCTCTGCGACCTTGCCTGCCGGCGGCACCTTGATCCTGTGCGTAGACAGCGCTTCAAGGATGGTGCTGCCCTTCTCACACTGAGGAAAGCCGGGGAACATGTTGATGTCATCTGCCTCGAGCTTATGCGTCATCGTACCGCTGTATAACGCAAGACCCGTCAGAACGCCGCTGCCGACCTCTGCGGCTCCACCCGCAATCAAGGCGGTTACTACTTTGGCCGTCTCATGCAGGGACTCCCGTTCGGGCTTGCCCATACGGAAGGCTTCATAATTCATATATTTCAGCTGCCGCGGCAGATTTTCGACTGAGTCCAGCGCAACCGCAAGACGGTCGAAGCTTTGCCAGACCTCTAACTTCAGATTTCCCGCCAACACCAAAAGAGGCAGCAATGCCTTCTGCGTCTGGTAATAATTATATTTCTCATCTTCATATCGTGCCTGGGCATTCTCCACAATCTGTTTGACGTCGCGTATATCCATGTAAATCTTAATTCCTGCCGCGCCTAGACCTGCAGCAATCCAGACAGCTATCGGTACACTCATGATAATTTCCTCCCACTTTAAAAATTCGTGTATATACCATTGTATCATTTCGCCAAGAAAAACGGAAATCCTTCTTAAATATGCCAACTCTGTAAAAAAACCGCAAGTAACCGGTCATACCGGCGAACTTGCGGTCGTTTATAACTTATACGGCCGTAGCAAGGGCTTCCTCGAGTCCGAGCTCCGCCTTTACTTCTTCCCAAACGACGATGCGCGTCTTGGCGAAGCCGTTGAAAACCGTCGCTGAGGCAGAGCTGTAAGCACCGCATGCCGGAACAAGCAGTAAGTCGCCGACCTCGAGCGGCACGGTCAGCCGTCCGCGGAAAAGAATGTCGAGCGAATCGCAGCTGGGACCCGCAAAGGTGGCTTCGATCTCATCGCCTTCCTTGTAGCTGATCAGCGTGTAGTTCCACTGGTCAAAAATAACACCGGAAAAGGTTCCGTACAGACCGTCATCAAGGAAATACCAGGTCTGACCGTTGCGCTCATTGACGCCGATCACGCTGGTAATCAGGTTCATCGAAGTACCGCAGATAAAACGCCCCGGTTCCGCCCAGATTTCCACATTGGGGAAATCTTCGTTCAAACGCGCGCTTACCTGTCCGAGAATCTCGGAAAGATTGAATTTTACTTTTGGTTCAGGCACGGGAAAGCCGCCGCCTATGTCAAGAATGCGCAGGTTTAGTCCTTCCGCCTTCGCCTCTTCGAAAATCTCGCGCGAGATGTCGAGGGCATGCAGATAAGGATCGGCATACATCACCTGGCTGCCTACATGGAAGCAGATGCCCGCCGCGTCAAGCCCGGCTGCCTTCGCTGCCTTCAGCAGGGACAGCGCTTCCTCACGAGCCGCGCCGAACTTTTTGTTCAGGTCGATATGCGCCGACGACTTGTCTATGCGGAAACGAAGAAGAACAGTTGCGCCGGGGCAAGTCTGAGCCATTTTTTCGATTTCGGCCAGATTGTCGAAGGTCATCTTGCTGACGCCGTTTTGCGCGCAGGCCCTCAGGCCTGAAGACGTTTTAATGGGGTTGGCGTAAATCATGCGTCCGCCGGCAATGCCAAGCGAGGCAAGCGTGTTGATTTCGCCGTCCGAGGCCACATCGAAGCAAGAGCCCAGACTCGCCATTTTTTCCAAAATACGCACGTCGGGGTTGGCCTTCATCGCATAATAAAACTTGACTTTTGGCAGATTCGCCTTTAAGAACTTATAGTTTTTTTCTATTTGTTTCAACGAAAGCACCAATAACGGCGTTTCGAAATTTCCTGCAAGTTGTTCCACAGCACTTTGTGTAAGTTGGAAAAAAGGCTGCCTCTTCATATCCACTCTCCCCTTGTTTTCATTCTGAATTTACCTTTATGATTTTACCACAAATACAGAAAAGTACAATAGGAAAAGAGAGGAATTTCGATAATTTTTGAGGAGTTTTGAGGAAAACTTCAAAAAACAATGAATAAACCCTAAAATTTGCTGGAATTTAATGGAATACGGTGAAATTTATGGCAATTATTCTGACAATACGCCTCCGCCGAAAAAAACCGCCGCAGAAAAACTGCGGCGGTTTTTTGCTATTTTTTCAAAACAGTGATTACGTCACAGCCCATATAAGGACGCAGCGCCTTCGGTATGACCACCGAGCCGTCAGCTTGCTGACAGTTCTCCAGAATCGCGCAGACGGTGCGACCGACTGCGAGTCCCGAGCCGTTCAGAGTATGCACGTACTCCGGTTTGGACTTGGCGTCACGCCGGAACTTTATTTCTGCCCTTCTTGCCTGGAAGTCAAGGAAGTTTGAGCAGGAGGAGATTTCCCGGTAGCAGTTTGCCGCCGGCAGCCAGACTTCAATGTCGTAAGTCGTGGCGGAGCTAAAGCCAATGTCACCGGTACAAAGCTTGACCACCCGATACGGCAGTTCCAGCCGCCGCAGAATGTCTTCGGCATCCGCCGTGAGTTTTTCAAGCTCATCCCAGGATTCTTCGGGCTTCGTGAACTTGACCAGCTCGACCTTGTTGAACTGATGCTGGCGGATAAGACCGCGCGTATCGCGCCCTGCCGACCCCGCCTCAGCCCTGAAGCAGGCGCTGTAGGCCGTATAACAGATCGGCAGCTGTGCCGCCTGCAGTATTTCTCCGCGATGATAGTTTGTCACCGGCACCTCTGCCG
>JAAYIB010000046.1 GCA_012744295.1 Acholeplasmataceae bacterium | reverse complement strand
GCTACGGGTATCGGCCCTCTCGACGTTCTGGGCAATCCATATCATTATATGATTGACCTCCTGCTCGAAAGAACGGGACTGAAAAGGGAAGAGATAGCAATGGTAGGCGACCGTCTCAGTACGGATATTGCCTTCGGACTCAACAACAATATTCTGTCGGTGCTTGTACTGACCGGGGAAGCCACGCTTGACGACGTGGAAAGAGGGAATATCAAGCCGGATATCATTCTCGACCATGCCGCGAATCTGCTGCGCTATCTTTAAGGAAACAAATGAAAAAGCCGCGCTACTTGTTGCTTGATACACTAAGGGGCATAGGCATTATCGGCGTTGTGGCGTACCACTTTCTTTATGACCTGGTACGCTTTTTTGGCGTTGAAGCGGTCTGGTTTGACACCCCGGCAGCTTATTTGTTTCAACAGGGCGGAGTCTTTCTTTTCGTTTTTATTGCAGGTATCTCCGCCCATCTTACCCACAGCCTTTGGAAGAGGGGAATCGTTTTGAGTCTGTGGGGACTCGTGTTGACCTGTCTTACTTATTTTTTTGCGCCGCAGGCGCTGATTGCGTTCGGAATTCTCAGCCTGCTGGGGGCTGCCACACTGCTGCCGGCCGCGCTTGCGCCCATGCTAAGGCAAACCGCGTCTTTGCTGACGTCGTTAGTATATGTTATTTTATATTTTGTTACGCACGAGGTGCCGCAGGGCCTGCTTGTTTTGCCGGGCATTGCCGAGCTGCGGCTGCCGGAGGTCTTGTATGAGAGCCGGTATTTGTTTCCGCTCGGACTGCCGGACAAGCATTTTTTCTCCGCGGATTACTTTCCTCTTTTACCCTGGCTTTTCCCGTATTGGAGCGGCTACAGTCTCTGGCAGGTCTTGGGCGTGTCGGACAAGCAGCGTTTTTTGAACACTCCGCTGCCGTCACTTGCCTTGATCGGCAGGCATTCGTTAGCGATTTATCTTCTGCATCAGCCGATTTTGTTAGGCTTTCTTTATCTTTGGTTTCAAAGCAAGTAAAGGCTGATAGGCCTTTGCAAAAGACTTCCCGGCCAGGCAGGATCTTTCACCGCTGAAACCGGGAAGATATTGACAAACAAATAAAAAATGAGTATAGTATTCCTACACAGGAACAATAAATATGGGAGGCACTATGGACGTTATTGAACGCTTGATGTATTTCAATCTCACGCGTCATGAGGCGACACTGTATATGGCTCTCCTCGCGGAAGGAAAACTCACCGGTTATGAAGCGGCCAAGCTGACGGGGATTTCCCGCTCGAACACCTATACGGCTCTGGCCGGACTGGTGGACAAGGGTGCGGCCCACGTTATCGAGGATACTGCCACCAGATATACGCCGGTACACATCGAAGAATTCTGTGACAACAAAATCAGGCAAATGCAGGAATACAAGCTTTTCCTGCTGGAAAAGATGCCGGCCGCCAAAAACGAAGTCGAAGGCTATATAACCATCAAGGGCGCGCACGCAGTCATGAACAAGCTGACAAACATGATTGCCAAGGCAGAGGCGCGCGTCTATGTTTCGGCCACGGCTGCCATAATTGAACAGCTGCGTCCGCAGTTGGAAGACGCCGTCAGGCGCGGGCTGAAGGTAGTGATTATTACCGGCCGGCCGCTTCTGCTTAAAGGGGCCACAGTTTACCATGCGGATGAACCGAGCCGCCAGATCAGACTGATTGCCGATTCGGGCAAGGTTCTTACCGGTGACTTTGCCGACGGTGAAGCCTCGACCTGTTTATATTCCGGCAAGCAAAATCTGGTGGAGTTGTTCAAGGACGCACTCAAGAATGAAATCAAATTGATCGAGCTGACTAAGAGAAAATAAACAAAGGAGTGTAGTTTTAAGTGAAAAAACCTTTTGTAAGCAAGGACCAACTGGAAAAAATTACGGAAAATTATGCAACGCCATTCTATCTTTATGACGAAAAGGGCATTCGGGAAAATGCCCGCAAGGTGATGCAGGCTTTTTCCTGGAACAAGGGTTTCAAGGAATATTTCGCAGTCAAGGCGACGCCCAACCCGCGCCTGCTGCAAATTCTGCGGGAAGAAGGCTGCGGCGCCGACTGTGCAAGCTACACGGAGCTTTTGATGGCTGACGCCGTCGGTTTTAAGGAAAATGAAATCATGTTCTCCTCCAATGTTACGCCGGCAGAGGATTTCAGGCTCGCACGCAAGCTGAACGTAATCATAAACCTTGACGATATTACACATATCGATTTTCTTGAGAAGGTGGCTGACATCCCGACAACTATCAGCTGCCGTTTTAATCCCGGCGGACACTTTGCTATTGAAAACAATATCATGGACAACCCCGGAGACGCCAAATACGGCTTCACGCGCGAACAGATGACCGAGGGCTTCAAAAAGCTGAAGGCAAAGGGTGTAAGACACTTCGGCATCCACTCATTCCTGGCCAGCAACACGGTCACCAATGACTACTATCCCAGCCTTGCAAAAATCCTGTTCCAGCTGGCCGTTGACCTGAAAAACGAAACAGGCGCAAGCATAGAGTTCATTAATCTTTCAGGCGGTGTGGGTATTCCTTATCGCCCGACGCAGAAGGCTAACGACATTATCGCAATAGGTGAAGGCGTACGCAGGGCTTTCGAGGAAATCCTCGTGCCTGCCTGCATGGGCGACGTGGCTATTTTTGCCGAAATGGGACGCTTCATGATGGGACCGTACGGCGCGCTTGTTGCGACGGCCATTCATGAGAAGCACACCTTCAAGGAATACATCGGACTCGACGCCTGTGCGGCAAACCTGATGCGCCCGGCTATGTACGGCTCTTATCACCACATCACTGTCATGGGCAAGGAAAACGAACCCTGCGACCATGTTTATGACGTTACAGGCGGACTTTGCGAAAACAACGACAAGTTTGCAATCGACAGAAAGCTGCCCAGGATTGACATCGGCGACCTGGTCTTCATCCACGATGCAGGCGCCCATGGTTACGCCATGGGCTACAATTACAACGGCAAGCTCAGAAGCGCTGAGTTGTTGCTGCGCGAGGACGGTAAAGTGGAGATGATTCGCCGGGCCGAGACCGCGGATGACTATTTCGCCACCTTCGACTTTACAGGCCTTTTCAAAAAATAAAAAACAACGGCTACTTCTGATAAAGAAGTAGCCGTTGTTTTTTTGTCTATTACCGGTTTCCCTCTGCAAGTCCGCGCACGGCCGGAGCGTTTGCATTGTCGGTTAAAACATAAAGATAGTCGCCGGCCAGCAGCAGGGTTTCGCCATTTGGCACAAGATCTTTTTCGCCGCGCTTGATATCGACCAGCAGCGTGTGCTCCGGCCAGTTGATATTTTTAATCAGCCTGCCGTCGAGAGCGCAGCCGCTGGGAATGGAAAGCTCAATGATGTTCCGGGTTTTGTTCGGAACCGCGTCTTTATCCTGTCGGCTTATGCCGTCAAGGGTTCTTTGTAAGAGGCGGTCATAAATCGGTTCGTTTTTGAAAACTTCAGCTGTCAGGTAGGCGCTGATGGACGCGATGACAAGAGGAAAGAGATGCTCAAAGGAGCCGGTCATTTCCATAACAAGAATGGTTCCTGTAATCGGTGCCCGGACGGAGGCGGAGAAAAAAGCAGCCATTGAGAAAACAACCATATCCTGATGGAAATAAGGATTAAGAAAACCCCAGTCAGACATCAAGGATGCCGTAAGGTTGCCGGCGAGGGCGCCTATGACAAGCATGGGCAGGAAGAAGCCGCCGGGAACGCCGGAGCCGTAGCTCAGCATTGTGAAAATAAATTTTGCGCAAAGAACTACCGATATAGCTGTAAGGGAGAGGCGCGTTTGGGAGATCGTTTCAATCAGCTCGCTGCCGCCGCCAAGCACCTGGGGCAGGTAAAAGCCGAGGATGCCTGCTATAACAAGCGCAAAGGCAACGCGGCTAAAAGTGTTTTTAAAAAACGGCAGTCGGTAAAACATGGAGACATTGATGAGGCAATAGTTGAAGATTGTTCCAAAAACACCAAGAACAACTCCCAGGACAATCGTGAGGCCGAAATATCGGAGCGGCATCACCGGCAAATCAACAAAGTTGAAAATAGTAGCCGAACTGAAAATCAGCTGCGATACGGCCGTAGAGGTTAGTGCGGCCGCCATGGCAGGCAGCAAGACGACTGCTGAAAAGTTGTGATGCAGTTCCTCCAACGAAAAAATAACGCCCGCCAGAGGGGCGTTAAAGGCTGCCGCAAGGCCTGCACTGGCTCCGCTTGTCAACAAATACCTTTCTTCCATGCGCGAACGGCCAAAAAGACGGCTTATTCCTTGCGCCGCCATTGCGCCGAGTTGGATGGAAGGGCCCTCGCGCCCCAATGACAAACCGGCTCCGATGCCGATAATGCCCCCGATTAGTTTTGTCCAGAGGACCCGCAGCCAGTTCATTTTTATAAATCCGAGAATGGCTCCCTTTACCTGCGGAATCCCGCTGCCAGCGGAAAGCGGTTCATAGGCAACTAAAAAATGCAGCAGGGCCGCTGATAAAAGCAAGACAAAGAACCAAAGCAAAGTCATTGTCCAATCATGGGATGCAAGATAAGTATAAACAAGGCCGCGCTGAGCTTCCACAAAGTTAAGGGCGAAACGAAAGAAGCCTACCACCAAGCCTGATACAAGTCCGACAAGGATGCCTTCGCCGAAAAGTCTCAGGCGGAAATTATGCCAGTTATTAATGCTGCGATATGTATTCAGTCTTTGTTTGTCCATCACGATCTTAACACCGCCTGTTCCAAAATGAAGGGAGGCGGCGTTTCAGGTTTTTATGCTTGATAGTCACCCCGGTCAACAACTACATTATAGCCTATCTTCTCCATTTGTGCTTTTAAAGACGCCAGCCCTTCCGCGGATTCTTCATCACGGTAAATTTTATTGTCATACAAAGAATAGTTTTCGCGGACCTCGGGCGGCGAAAGATTGGGCATTACGACGTTTGCTCCTGCCAGGATGCCTTGCTCGCGCCCTTCCGGCGCAATGGTGCCTAACGCCGTAGTTGCGGGAATTAAAGCTTTGGGCATGAGCAGGCGCAATATTGCAATGGAACGCAGCGTCAGTTCCAACGTTCCGGCCTTATGGTCTCGAAACGGCGTGTCATGATGAGGAATAAAGGGGCCGATGCCGATCATCTGCGGCTTGAAACTTTTAATAAAGAGCAAATCCTCGACAATATTATCAATGGTTTGGAAGGGGGAGCCGACCATGAAGCCCGTGCCGACCTGGTAGCCGGTCTCCTTTAAGCTGCTCAGACAATCAAGCCTGCTCGCAAGGGAAAGCTTTGGCGGATGCAATCGCGCGTAGTGTTTTTCGTTTGCTGTTTCGTGACGCAGAAGATAGCGGTCACAGCCTGCGTCGAAGAGAGCCCGGTAAGAAGCGCGGCTGCGTTCGCCGATGGAAAGGGTGAGCGCACAGTCGGGATATTTCTTTTTGATTGAGCGAATAAGAGTGCAGAGCGCTTCGTCCGTGAAAAAGGGGTCTTCGCCTCCTTGCAGCACAAAGGTGCGAAAGCCAAGGGCATAACCATGATGGCAGCAGGCAAGAATCTGCTCGTTGGTCAGCCGGTAACGCTTGACGTTCTTATTGGCGCAGCGAATGCCGCAGTAGAAGCAGTCATTAGTGCAAAAGTTTGTGAATTCAATTAAGCCGCGTATATAGATTTTGTTGCCGAACTGACTAAGGGCAGTTTTGCGGGCGGCGGTGAAAAGCCTTTCGCGTACATTCTCGTCCTTTGTCACTAACAGATCGGCCAGGGCTGAGCCTGGAGCATTGTCGAGGCTGAAGCTTCCGGTCGTGTTTTCATCATTATCCATAACGTTGTATCCTTTCGGGCATTAAACGGTTGGCAGGACTTTAATGGAAGCGTAAAAAAGCAGTCGCTGTCCGTCGTTTGCGAGGAAATGTATTTTTGTTTGCAGGCTTACAAGCTCACCTTCGGAGGTTACGCGGCGACAGGTTGTCAGAACGGGACTTTGCTCGATGCTGCGGGGAAGGCTGGTTATCAAGGGCTGGCGGTCATCTTTATGAATGTAGTCAAGCAGATGGGTGCCGGCAAAATAAAGACGCTCGCGCGGCACGCCGAGCAAATCAAAGTAATGATCGTTCGCACGAAGCAATTCGAGGTTGCAATCGGTATACTCATAGATTGCCGAGGCGTAAGGCAGAGAGTCAAACAAAAGGTTGAAGGCCGAGGTTGGCTTCCAAACATCCTCGATATTGATTTTGGTGGGGCAGAACTGATCGCATGAAAGCGTGTCTGCCGAAATTTTACATGCCAACTCGGTCTCGAACCTTTCTACGGTGACAGGTTTGGAAAAATAATAACCCTGCGCTACCGTGCAGCCGATGCTTTTTAAAAAGGCAACCTGCTGTTTTGTTTCCACTCCTTCGATGATGACCGGAAGCTTGAGCCATTTAGCCATGCGGATGACTGAGGAAAGTATGTTGCGGCTGCGGCCGGATTCCTCAAAACCCGAGATAAAGCCGACATCAATTTTCAACGTGTCAACAGCCACATCCTGAAGCATGTTCAGTGAGGAGTAACCGCTGCCGAAATCGTCCATGTGCACGGAAAACCCGTAATCGTGCAGGCGTTTGGTTACATTCTTTATTTCATCGTATTTTTTGACGTAGGAGGTTTTCGTGAGTTCGAGCTCCAAAAGACCCGGTTCCAACTTATACTTTTCAATCAACCCGGTCAGCGTTTCGTAAAAGCCGGGGTTAATAAGGTCTACCCTTGAAATATTGACCGAAAGAGGCAGGGGATTGCAGCCCCGGTCGAGCCATTTCCTTTGCAGGCGGCATGCTTCTTCCCAAACGAAGGCGTCAAGTTCCGTGATAAAACCGTTTTCCTCGAAAATCCCTATGAATTCCGCAGGAGGCAGCAAGCCGCGAACGGGATGGTTCCATCTGACCAAAGCCTCGGCGCCTACAATCTCGCTGGTAAGCAGGTTAACCTTCGGCTGCAGGTAGATTTCAAATTGTTTTTGTTGTAAGCCCTGCCTCATGGAGTTCGTAATTTCCTGACGATAAAGAAGCGTTTCCAGCATACTATCCTCGTATACCGCATAATTTCTGTCAAACTTCCCTTTAATTGTTTTCAGGGCAAGCCTTGCACGGTCGCACATAGTATTAACGGTAATGTCCAACGCTTTGGGCAAATAGAAGCCGAAGTAGGGCGAAAGCTCGAAGTTGAGTGGACACTCCCTCAAACCGGCTGCAATATACGTAACAAAAGCGTCACACCCGTACTCCGTATAGGGGCAGCAGACGGCAAAGCGGTCAGACTCCAGTCGGCAATAAACCGATGACTCCTGTTGCCTGAAGTATCGGTCCAGCAGGGTTGCCACATGACAAAGCAGCCTGTCCCCCGTGTGGATGCCGAAAAAATCATTGATCAGCTTGAACTGGTTTATGTCCAAGACAATTACCGCATACTGATCTTCTGCCTGCTGAAGCAGCAGGCGGGCGCGTTCGAAAAACAGTGAACGGCTCGGCAGTCCGGTCAATTGGTCAAAATTGTTCTGCATATCTGCATTCTTCGGCAAGGCCGCAAGGTCCTTGGTGTCAAGATACGTAAGGCAGCAAAGAAAAGTCTGCCGCTCTGACTTGGGGTTTAAGGCTACAATTGTCAATGATAACCAGACATACCCTCCCTGATCATTGAACTTGCGGAATTCCCCGGTTAAACGTTTGGCGCCGGCAGATAGGTTCGCACGCAATTCTTTTTCATTAAAGAAGTTTAAAAAGCGCGTTTTGTCAGCCGGAAAGATTTTGTGTTCACCTATGTCGCGGATAAATTCGGAAAAAGTCGTTTCCGCACATGACAGAAAAACCTCGGCTCCGTCACGGTGCAATAGCCTGCAAACATCATCGTCAAAATTAATTTCAAAAAGCTCATCGCAGAAGGCGGCCAGACTTTTGGCATATTCATAAGCTTTTCCATTGGCAGAACTAAAGTGGTCGGATGTTTGCTCCATATTCTTCCTCCGTTTTGTGTTTTGGGGTTATGCAATGTCTGATAGAAATCAAGCCTCTTATTTAGTCTCGGGAAAATTCCTTAGCATAAGTAAAAGGCCGAAGGTGTAATATTGTTTTGTTACGGGGAAAGCGCTTCGCCGATAGGGCGGAATCAGCTGAAACTGCCTTATTATGTGCTTTATTATAGCATCTCTTTAACGGTATGAATAGTGTTTATATTCATTTTTCATTATTTTCAGTTAATCCTTTTCGTGATATTTCGCCATTGAATGCACCTGAAATTTGTAGAACCAATAACGGCGAACATTTTTCATTCTGGTGCGAAAGGGAGCCGGTAAGTAATAATTCCCGATTTGCACATAAAGATTGCAGAATAGTTTAATAGCGCAGTTGAAGATGACAGCTGTCAGTGTATAATAAGAATAAGCAAGAGCTGCCGGGCAGAGGAGTTATCGGGATAAATGAAAGAGCAGGATGTTTTTGCAGATGTTGAAGGTTACGAGCTTTGGTTTAAGGAAAACGACAAGCTTTATATGTCTGAACTTGATGCCATCAGGCGGGTTTTGCCAAAGAGCGGACAAGGTGTGGAAATTGGATCAGGCAGCGGGCTTTTCGCATTTCCGCTCGGCATAAAGATCGGCATAGAACCTTCACCGCAGATGCGGAAGAAGGCTCGGGAAAGAGGCATTGAAACGCTTGAGGGCGTTGCGGAGTCACTGCCTGTACCCGACGCGGCCTATGATTTTGCGTTGATGGTGACGGCGGATTGTTTCCTGCGCGACATTCGTTTGGCATTTTTGGAAATTCGCAGGATATTAAAGAAGGAAGGTTTTCTCATAATCGCCTTTCTGGACCGTGCTGCACCCTTAGGTCAAGCTTATGAACAAAAAAAGCAGCAAAGCATTTATTACAAAAACGCGCAAATTTCATTCCTCCGAGGAAATAACAGCGATTTTGCAGAAAACAGGTTTTGCGGTCGTAGAAAAACTGCAGACGGTTTTTTCTTTGCGAAATGAGCCGCAGCAAATAATTGCAGACAACGGAGAAGGACTTTTTGCTATAATCAAAGCAATAAAAGTTTGAGTTGAAAGGTGGGAGCATAATGAAAGTCGGCTTAATAAGATGCATGCAAACGGAAGATATGTGCCCCGGCACTACTGACTTTATGTTTATGAGAGAGAAGAAAGGCGCTTTCGAAGGAGTTGAAGAAGAGATTGAACTTATCGGCGTCAACTCTTGTGGCGGCTGTCCGGGTAAAAAGGCGGTAAAATAAAAACTCCTTCCGTTAAGAAGGAGTTTTGTTAATAAAGGTTGGTGGAGACGAAGAGGATCGAACTCTCGACCTTACGGATGCGAACCGTACGCTCTCCCAGCTGAGCTACGTCCCCACAACGGAGCTTACTTTCTAAATATACTACTATTGCTTTAAAAATTCAAGGAAGTAAAAGGAAAAAATCCGCCTTGCGGCGAAAAATAGAAAGCGAACATAATGGTTGGTCCTTTAGCCAAGGTTATTGCATTGGCGTTTTGGCCGGCAATATTGAAATGAGAGGCTGATAGAATGGAATCACAGATGTTAGACAAATCCTGCAAAGATTTTTTAACCGACCTTGCTTCAAAAGAACCAACACCCGGAGGCGGCGGAGCCGCAGCCCTTGCCGGAGCAATTGCTGCGGCACTGACCTCGATGGTATCCAACCTGACGTTGGGCAAGGGAAAATTCGCCGCGGTTGAGGGAAAAATACGACCCATCCTCGTAAGTGCCGAAATTTTGAGGACACGCATGTTGGCGCTTGTGGTTGCCGACGCGGCGGTTTTCGAAAACTTTATGAGGGCATATCGTCTGTCGAAGAGCACGGAGGAAGAAAAGAGGGCAAGAAGCGAAAGCATTCAGATCGCTGCCTATGATGCGTCCGAGGTTCCGCTCAAGATTGCGGACTCCTGCCTCGATATACTGCATATCTCTTCTCAGCTGATGAGGGTCGGTAATCCTTCTGCCATTACGGACGCTACGGTTGCCGCGCTTTTAGCAAGGGCTGCCTTGCGCAGTGCCTGCTACAACGTACATAGCAACCTGCTTTTGCTTAAGGACAAGGAGTACGTGGAAAAAACCGAGGAGCACTTGCGGAAAATCTGCCGGGAGGCAGAAGAATTGGAGCAGGACGTTATTAGCGAGACTGACAGAATTCTTGGTTAGGGTACTGCTTGACAAGGGACAATGTCTATATTATACTTTTCAGTGTGTCAAACGGAGAGGTGGCCGAGTGGTTTAAGGCGCTAGTCTTGAAAACTAGTGATTCCGCAAGGAACCGTGGGTTCGAATCCCACCTTCTCCGCCATTTCAAACAGGCTATTGAAATGTTTGCCGAAATAGGCTATAATAGCGCAGTAAGGCATTCGGAGTGGTACTCAAGTGGCTGAAGAGGACGGTTTGCTAAATCGTTAGGGGGGTTAAACCTCGCCTGGGTTCAAATCCCAGCCACTCCGCCATATCAAAAAGGATCAGGGTTCTGAGATTTCTCTCGGAACCCTGTTTTTTTTATATCGCTGGCTGTTTAGCATTGCGAAGTTTCCCTCACGAGGCACACATGTCAAATTGTCGCCTTAAGCCATTTATTTTGTGTGCAGGGAATAGTGGCGGCGAAGTATAATATTATATAGCAAGAACGTACAGTTATTTTGAAAGGTGGTAATGCTATGATTTGGCTCGCGTTTTTAGCGTGTGCCGCAACTATTGTCTTTTGCGGTTCAAAACTTTCAAAGTACGGCGACGTAATCGCCGAAAAAACCGGCCTCGGGGGTTCCCTGACCGGTCTGGTGATG
>JAAYIB010000045.1 GCA_012744295.1 Acholeplasmataceae bacterium | reverse complement strand
GTTCGCAACAAGGCCTTGATGAACACCATCATGAGGCAAAACGGAATTCCCACCGCGGACTTCACCGTTGTCAATACGATGAGCGACCGCCTGCGCCTTCTTGCAAAGCTAAAAAAGCCGATGGTTGTCAAACCGATTGACGGCGCGGCAACCAAACACACTTGTAAAATCGATGGTTTCCGGGAGCTTTTTAAAGCTGACGCGCTGAAGGCTCTGTTCAGGCATAAAACTATTTTAGCTGAAGCCTTCGTTGACGGTGAAGAATATCATTGCGATTCCATCGTGGTCAACGGCAAGATAATTTTTTCCTCCGTCTCCAAGTATTTCTGCAACTGCCTTAATGCCCTTAATTCCGAAGCCCCATGGGGTTCGGTCTGTTACCCGGCAGGCTATGACAGCGATGACGTCATAAGCAACATTAAAAATTTAAACGAAAGAGCGATCAAAGCCTTAAATATTCAAAACTCCGTTTGTCATCTGGAGGCTTTTGTCGATAAGCAAGGCAATGTCACCTTTGGCGAAATCGCGGCCAGAATCGGCGGCTCCCCCATGATTCCGGAAGCTGTGAAAAATACTTACGGCGTTGACCTCCATAAGGCGTTTGTCGATTTGGAAATGCATAACTACAGGCATCAGTATAATCCTAAACCCGTGTTTACCGGCTGGGCCTCTTTTCCTTCGAGAAGGGGGACCGTTGCGGAAATTTCGAGCGAGGCAGATTATGCCAACATCGAAGGACTGGTTAACGTGAAGATTCTGAATAAAATCGGCGACAGGCTCAATATGCGGAAAAATACATCAATCAGAAGCGGTTACATCGTAATGGAAGATACCGACTGCGAAAGGTTAATCAGAAAAATATCGGATGCCTGCGGCCGCTTTCAACTAAAAGTCAAATAGCTTTAAGTTACGCCGATATAAACTGAAAGCAGGGGGACTTTATATGAAGGCTTTGGTTTTTCTGTCAGCCTTTTCTTTTATCAACGAATTTCTGCCAAGCTACCGGGAATACTGGAAAGTGCTGATTACAGATAAGAAAAGCAAACCTAATAAGATAGAGCTGGAACAATATTACGACGAGGTTTTCATTATAGATGACCTCCAATGTAAAAAAGAAGTCGCAAGGATTTTGGCAAAGGTTCTAATAACAAGGGAAATTGAATCGCTTTATACGACCTTTGAGCCGGTTGTCGAGGTGGCGGGATATCTGCGGGAGAAATTCAAACTGCGAGGCATGAGCTATGACGAAGCGCTGAGAGTCCGGAATAAGCATCTCATGAAAAAAACAGCGGTTGAAAACGGCATTGCTACGGCAAAGTTCTCCCTGATTAAAAACTTGAAGGGCTTATACGCATTTATCAGGGAAACCGGTTATCCGATAGTAATCAAACCCGTAAGCGGCTGTGCAACCGGCAATACCTTCAAAATCAGTTCCTTCGGCAGTTTTTTTAATGTTGATGTAATCAAAATGTTATGGCGGCACAAGGAATTTTTAGCCGAAGAATTTATTGACGGGTGCGAGTATCATTGCAATTCAATAATTGTCAACGGTAAAATCGTTTTTTCTTCCGTCGGGAAAAATCTCTACAATAATATGGATACGGTGCTTGCCGGCAGGCCCAAAGGCTCCATTGCCTTTCCCGCCTGCTGCGACAACGAGCGGCCTATCGGGGACATCAAGAGCTTTAACGAACGCCTGGTCAATTGCTATGGCATAAGGGACGGCATCAGTCATGCGGAGGTTTTCGTAGACAGCCGCGGAGTCATTTATCTCGGTGAAATAGCTGCCAGAATCGGCGGGGTGCCTATCGGTGACTGTATTAAAAATACCAGCGGCGTGGATATCAACAAGGCTTATATTGATGCGCCAATTGATAAATTCCAGCCTGACAGCATCAACGAGCGACCTGTTTTCACAGGCTACCTGACCTTCCCCTCCAAAGCAGGCGAGTTGGTCACGATTTCAGATGAAAACGACTTTTCCCATCTGGGCGGTATCAAAGAGATTAAGTTCCTTAATAAGCCGGGTGACCGCTTGATGAGGCAAAAAAACACGGCAGTACGGACAGGCTATATCATCATTGAAGACGAAAGCTATGATCGCCTTAAGGAAAAGCTGCTCGACGCCTTCCAAAGTTTCAGGCTGACCGTTAAATAATACCCGCAAGTCATACATCGATTATACTTCGAAAGGCGGCGCTAAATTGCTGTTTCCGTGGATTAAAGCGCGCAGGCAGGTAAAGCATTACGAGCAATATAGTAAGAGCCAATGGTATTCTTCTGCACAACTAAAAGCCCTGCAAGAAGAAAAGCTGCTTGCTCTTCTTACTCACGCTGCTAAAAATACACCGTACTATAAAAAAATATTGGACTTGGGTAAATTGACAAACTCTTCAGCCCTTGAATATCTTTCTTCTCTGCCAATCCTAAGCAGAGCGCTTCTGCAGGATGAGTTT
>JAAYIB010000009.1 GCA_012744295.1 Acholeplasmataceae bacterium | reverse complement strand
GGGAAGCAAGGTCTTGTCCGGCAGTATTAACTTGAGTGGAGTGCTGGAGCTGAAGGTGGAGAAGGAACTGTCCGATTCCGCTGTTTCCAAGATACTGCATTCCGTGGAAAACGCGCTGCTGCAAAAGCCGAAGCTTGACAGGATGATTACGCGGTTTGCGAAGGCCTATACTCCCGCCGTCGTAGCTGCGGCCTTCTTATTGGCTGTTCTGCCCGGCTATCTTACGGGTAACTGGGAGGAATGGCTATATAAGGCGCTGACCTTTCTTGTCATCAGCTGTCCCTGCGCGCTTGTTTTGAGCGTGCCTCTCACCTTCTTTGCCGGCATCGGCGCGGCCTCCAGGGAAGCAATCCTTTTCAAAAGCGGTGCGGCGGTGGAAATGCTGGCAAGAGTCGGGACGGTCATCATGGATAAAACCGGCACTTTGACCGAAGGCAGTTTTATTGTGCGGAAGATTAACGCCGCAGGTAAAAGGCAAGAGATAGAATTATTGGGTTTGTGTGCGGCCGTAGAGGACAACTCCTCACATCCGCTTGCGCGTAGCATCGTGTCAGAAGCCGGACGGCAAGGGCTTCATCCGGCTAAGGCCGAAGCAGTGGAGGAAACTGCGGGCTTCGGAATCAGAGGCATCGTGGCGGGCTGCGAGGTAGTCTGCGGCAGCAGGGAATTTTTAGCCCGCCATCGGATAACCGCAGAACCGTCTGCCGATCAGCACGGTGGCACGGAGGTCTTTGTCGCGGTTGGCAAGGAATACGCCGGCAGCATAATCTTGGCTGACGCAGTCAAGCAAGATGCAGCGCTCGCAGTTGCCGAGCTTAAAAAACAGGGAATCTTTACCGCAATGCTTACGGGAGACGAAAAAGCAAGAGCGACGGCTGTCGGAAGCTGCGTAGGTATGGATTATGTCAAGGCCAGACTGCTGCCGGAAGAAAAGCTGCAGGAACTGGAAAGTCTGCGCGCCCTCAAAGGCCACGTGCTATACGTCGGTGACGGCATCAATGACGCCCCGGCTCTGGCCGCGGCGGACGTCGGCGCGGCGATAGGCAGGGGAGTCGATGCTGCCACGGAAGTGGCGGACATCGTCTACCTGACGGACAGGGTCGGCGCAATTCCGGATTCGCTCAAACTGGCGAGGCAAACCGTGTTGATTGCCAAGGAGAACATTGCCTTTGCCCTGGGCGTCAAGGCCGTTGTCATGCTCCTCGGTCTTGCCGGAACCGCCTCAATGTGGCTGGCGGTCTTTGCCGATTCCGGCGTAACGCTTCTTTGCGTCCTTAACTCGCTTAGACTGCTGAAAAAATATAAGGCCGGTAAGCAAAGCTAAAGTTCAAAGGGCCGAGGGTGACAAAATTCTTGACAGCAAACGACGGTCTTGTTATGATTACAGGTGCATAATTCAATATTCACAGGCAATGACCGGAAGCAGTAAAGGTACGGGTTCCGCAGAGAGGAAATGCATGGCTGAGACATATCCGAACAAGCGGCCTTGAAGTCGTCCGTGAGCTGCCAGACTGAACTTAAGTAAGTCATGGCCGTTTCTGCGCGTTAAGCAGCTGAGCGCCCGGCAATTCCGGGAATGTGGGTGGTACCGCGGAAAATTTTTCGTCCTATGTCAATGGCATGGGACTTTTTTATTATAAGGAGGCTTGGCAATGAAGGAAGAGCACAACATACCAAAGGTTTATGACCCTGCCGCAGTGGAAGGGAAATGGTACGATTATTGGGAGAAAAACGGTTATTTTCATGCAGAAGTCGAAAAGGACAAGACACCCTTCAGCATCGTCATTCCGCCGCCCAATATTACGGGACAGCTTCATATGGGTCACGCCTTGGACAACACGCTTCAGGACATACTGATTCGCTGGCACAGGATGCTGGGGCATAACACGCTTTGGATGCCGGGGTATGACCATGCCGGTCTGGCAACACAGATCAAGGTTGAAGAAGTTCTGAAGAAGGAAGAAGGAAAAACCCGCTACGACTTGGGCCGCGAGGAATTCTTAAAGCGTGTCTGGGCCTGGAAGGATGAATACGGAGACCACATCATCAACCAGTTAAAGTGTCTTGGCGTTTCCTGCGATTGGGAAAGGAAACGCTTCACGATGGACGAAGGCTGCTCTGAGGCTGTGCGCGAGGTTTTTGTTTCCTTGTATGAAAAGGGGCTGATTTATCAAGGCAGCAGGATTACCAACTGGTGTGTCAATTGCAATACAGCCCTGTCGGACATTGAGGTCGAGCACGAGGACGAAGCCGGACGTTTGTGGCATATCCGCTACCCGGTAGTCGGCGAGGAAGGAGCCTTCCTGACGATAGCGACAACACGGCCGGAAACGATGCTCGGCGATACAGCGGTTGCCGTCAACCCGGACGATGCGCGTTACGCTCACCTTGTCGGCAAATCACTGTGTCTGCCGTTGACCGGGAGAATCATTCCCGTCGTGGCTGATTCTTATGTGGATCTGGAATTTGGAACCGGCGCTGTCAAGATTACGCCGGCTCATGATCCCAACGACTTTGAAATGGGGATGCGACACAATCTCGAGAGCATCGTGGTTATAGGCATGGACGGCATTATGACCGAAGCTGCCGGCAAGTTTGCCGGACAGGAACGTTATGAGTGCCGGAAAAACCTTGTTCGTGAGCTTGAAGCAGGCGGCTATCTGGTCAAGGTCGAGGAACACAGCCACGCTGTCGGCCATTGTCAGCGCTGTCGTACGGTAGTGGAACCCTTGGTTTCCAAACAGTGGTTCGTGAAGATGGCTCCCTTGGTTCAGGCGGCCGTTGACTGCGTGGAAGACGGAAGAACCCAGTTCGTGCCGGAACGCTTTACGAAAATCTATATCAACTGGATGGACAATATCCGGGATTGGTGTATTTCCCGACAAATCTGGTGGGGTCACCGAATTCCTGTCTGGTATTGTGAAGAATGCGGCGAAGTCATTGCCTCTCGCACCGACATCGTTGCCTGCACCAGCTGCGGCGGCGCCGTGCACCAGGATGAAGACGCGCTGGATACGTGGTTCAGCTCCGCGCTATGGCCGTTTTCAACAATGGGCTGGCCGCAAAAGACCGAACTTTTGGCACAATTTTATCCAACCAGCGTTTTAGTGACCGGTTACGACATAATTTTCTTCTGGGTCGCCCGTATGCTGGTTATGG
>JAAYIB010000008.1 GCA_012744295.1 Acholeplasmataceae bacterium | reverse complement strand
TATCTATGCTCACACCCTTGTAAGCTGTACGGGAACCGTCGGTCGCCTTAAGCATAACCGTAAAAATCGTCGGCTTGTTAAAAATTTTTTGAAAATCCACCAGACAATCCGTTTGGAACTCCCGCGTCAATTCAGTAAATTTTGCCTTCAAAACTGCATTAATGCTTTTTTGAAGGTTGATATCGGCTATGCCGTCAACTTCCGGCATGCTGCCCGTTACGGTCCCCACCAGGGCAGGACGCGCCAGAACGGTCACACCGGTCTGAGCCGAGGCCACGGGACTTGCGGTCAGAAACAAGCCCAGCAATAAGAAAGAAGTTAAAATTCTTTTCATCGTCATAAATCCTGCCTTAGATAAAGTAACATACACTTGTAAACGGCGTTAAAACTTCTTCCAGCCTGTTCAAGAAGAAATCATTACCGATAGTTATTCTGCCGCCGCATATGATTATACCATTAATGCGTACGTTATTGCCAATACTTATGTTCTTTTTTGCTAAAATCAGAGCTTTGTCCAGCTGCACGTCGTCCTCGATAATAATTGAACTTCCGCTGATCAGCCAAAGCGAGTCAGTGGCACGGCATCCTCTGCCCAGCGTTATGCCGCTCTCGTCAACCAAAACTCCTTCCCCCTTGATTAGCGCGTTGTCACTTGTCGTATAAGCACCGCCTGCAAGCGTATTGAAGTACACCCTCCTCTGCAGACCATAGTCGTTAAGCTCTGTTTGACTTGGCAAAACCATACAGCCGCAGCGTCTGTAGTCGTTGACCTCAAAATCCGGTTCGGTATAACCGGCGCTTCCGTCGGCAAAAACAATTCCGGCAGGAACGTCTCCCAAAACGCCATTACGTGCGTACAACGTATTTGAATATGCCTCGTGACCGCGCCCGCCGGGCGGGTTAAGCAAGTCCTGATACAGGCACCATTCCTCTGTCTTGTCCGTTATCGAAACCTGCAGCCGTCTCGCATTAATTGCAGGATATTCGAGAATTGCATGATGCGTCGAAACCGTGACGCGTCCTGGGAAAAGCTTTAGATTCGGGACATTGTAGCTTTCGACCGGCAACCCTTGCTTTGCGCGCTCGATAGACGCCTGCATCAGGCCTTCCGCCAGGGCGGTGATCTGTTTTTTTGTAATGTCTGCCCTTTGTGCCTCGTTTTCCGCTTCTATAAGCAGCAAAAGACCGCTGACCGCAGTCAGCATAACCGTGGCAGCCAAAAGCACGGCAAGTGCGACGGCTCCTTTGCGGTCGTTTTTATATAACTTTCCCATTCCCCAGTTCAACTGCCTCTACAAATTCTTTTTCCCTGCCCGTCTTTTTCTCCTTAAGAACAATCCCTATCAAAAGTCCGTTGCCTGTCATTTTCCGCACATACCAGGCGGTTACAGTGACATCGGGCGGCGTTAAGGGATTGATACCCGCGTTTTTGCCTTCAACCTTGGTTTTTTGATACAGGACGTTGTTCGCTGCACCCTGTGACTGCGTATAATAAGTTACCTTTCTTCTCGGTGCCGGTTCCTGGCAGACAATTACCGGGTTACCTGCTCCGTCCTCCTGCAGTTCTACCGTTTCGGCATAAAAGCAAATTTCCTGCCGGACAAGTGAAAACGCTGCCCTCTCGGCCCGATAGAGTTCAAGGTCGCTTGTAATTCTGCCGTAAGTGAACGCTGCCTGCAGGCAGCGTTCATAAGACAAGACAATTACAAGACAAAGAATGACGGCCGTCAGGCAATACTCAATCAAGAAGAAACCTCTTTTATTCATATTGCACCAGATTGGCTAAACAAAGTGCCCCGTCTTTTTCGCCGACCGAAACCTCGATTTTTTTAAGACCGCCCGGCAGCTCTGCTTCAACTACAATTTGAATCGCAAAGACGCCTTCCTCGCGGAAAGATATCCCAACTTTGCTGCCTGCCGCTTTGACTATCAACATTTCCCTTTGCGCGATTTCAAAAGCCTGCCTTTCCTTATTATGTGTCAACATCAGGGAAACCGCTTCCCTGTAACAGATTCCAACGGTCAGCAGCGCTATGGACGCCATAGAAAGAACAGCCAGCAACTGTGTTAAAATAAGGCCTTTCCTGCCCCTATCCATCTCTTATCACAATCCTTCCCGTTATGGGCTGGATTTCCACAAACTTACTATTATTAGGAACGTTTGAACAATAAACATTGATGCTTGCCGAACTCTTTGGAGCTCCGTTGGCAGTAAAAGCAAACTTGTTGGTACTGGCGCAGGTTGCTATGACCGGGGCAAGTCCCTTTTCGGAAAAAACCACCTTTCTGTATACCTTCTGCCCCCTGATAACAGTATAACCATCACCGTATCTGTCAAGCATGAGACTGTAGCTGTCTCCGTTCAGATTGCCATATAATGACTTATTCTGCACAAAAGCCATATCCGTGGCAAGAAGCCTGCAAGCCACGGATATCTTGTTGCTTTGAGCGAACCTGGCGCCTTCTGAGAATAGCGGCAGAACGCAAAGCGAAGCACTCAGAAAAACAGCTAATGCAATGACAAGCTCGAGCAGAGAAAAACCCCTGCTCCTACTCATTTACCTCGACGGTTGTGCCGTCGGCTTTCACAACGTCACCGTTTGTTTTGGAACCGGTCAGAGAATATGAGCCGCTGTCGCTCTTGGAATAAGCAAATGGCTGATTTTTGGCATCTTTATAATCCTTATCGGGTACATAGCCGCCTTTGAGAACCTCAAGTGTTTCAGGATAAGAGTTGTCATGCTCAAAACAATACAGTTTTACGGCGCTGTCGAGCGTCACAAGGTCTGAAAGCATCCGTGTATCCTTGGCCCTGTTGGCGGCAACATCAATTGAAGGGGTCAAGGTCAGGGCCATCACTCCTATTATCGCCAGAACCGCCACAACCTCAATTAGTGTAAAACCTTTTTCCTGTTTAATAAAACTTTTAAACATTCCCAAGCATCTCCTCTGATTAAAAGTATTCCGGCATACCCGAAATTATTCCAACCATCGGTGACGCAACCGAAAAAAGCACGCAGCCAACTAGTAACGACACAAGTAACAGAAGAATCGGCTCTACCATGACTTTTAAAGCCTTCAGCCTTGTTTGCAGCTCATCATCCGCAACAAGCGAGGCCGCCCAGAGCATTTCAGGCAAGCTTCCGCTTTCTTCGCCGATGCTGATGAATTCGATGCTTGTATCACTGAACAACTCACCGTTAAGCGCGATCGCCTGCGATATGCTGGTACCGCGAATAACGGCGTTGCTTGCCATCAAGCTTTTTTGCATCATTTCCCGAGACTGAAGCGCTTCCGCCGCTGCAGTTAGCGCGAACGGTACGGCCATGCCGCTCGTCAGCATTATCGACAGAATGCGGCAATAGCGCTGCTCCATCATTTTTAGATAGCAGTCATGAAGTACAGGAAGTCTTAAACAACCTTCTTTTATTTGTCCCCGTTGTCTATACAATAGTCCGAGAAAAAATAAAAAAACGCAGGTTACCTCCCAACGGTAGCAACTAAGGATTTCTGATACTGATCTGACCGTTACCAGAAAAGCGGTTTGTTTTACTCCCAGCGAAGAATACAGGCTGAGAAAAACAGGCAAGACCTTGACCGCAAAAAAGATAAAGGTACAAATGGTAAGAACAATTACAAAAAACGGATAGATACAAGCATTACACAGGAAAGAACGAAGTTTGTTTTCCCCACGATAATAATCTGCAAGGTCATCAAGCAAAACGTTTAAGGAGCCGCTGTTTTCTCCGGCTTCAACTATTTTCAGGGTTGTCTGTGTGAAGGCTCCTTCGGGTAATTTCATTGCTTCGGCAAGCGACCTGCCTTCGGTTAGTGACAGAATCATGCTTTTCGTCACCTCAAGCATAGGTCCTGTCGACTTTTGCCTAATCAAGTCAAGACCCTTCAGCAGCGGCAATCCGCTTTTAAGCAGGGTCGACAGCTGCCTGAAAAAGCTTTCACGTGCGGAATCATTCAGCTTCGTGCGTCCCCGAATTTTTCTTTTGATAAAAAGCTTCCTCTTCCTAACCTCCTTTATTCCCGTGACGTACCCGTAATTGGCCTGGATGAACTCCGCTACTTCCTTTTCACCTCCCGCCCGCAATTCTCCGCAGAACTTCATCCCTTTGGTGTCTCTGGCTCGCCACCGATAAACACCCATTTTTTCACCTCCTCCTTTTACAAATAGGTAAGTATTCGGTCTTTTTTTCGTTTCTCCTGCAAAAAAATAAAAAAACGGTGGAAAACCACCGTTTTTTTTACAATTCTGCTTCAAGGACCTTTCGCGCCGCCAGCGAAGCTTTAACATCAATAATTCTTTGATTGCCTGAACCTTTGAAAGGCAGGCTGATATCTCTTTGTTCAAGAACAAAAGGCCCGTCGACAATGACGTCAATATCCGCTACAACAGGAAAATGCATTACTTCCTCGAACAAGTACCCCGTATAAAGCCAGATATTCAAATCCGGCCTTGCCTTACGCAGCAAAGACGTAGTTGCATACAATCCTTCCGGCTGCGCGAGCGGGTCACCCCCACTGAAGGTCACGCCCCTGTGCAATGGCGTCAAAAGCTGAAGTATTTCCGCGGACAAAGCCTCGGGAGTGTATCCCCTGCCGCCCTCAAATGGCAGCAGCTGCTCATTGTGGCAGCCTCTGCAGTGACGGGGACATCCTTGGAAAAAAACTACTGCGCGCATGCCTTTGCCGTCAACAATTGATTCCCTGAGAATGTCGGCTACTTTCAAAATCACCATCCTTGCACTCCCCTACTCCCCGCAGCAGGCCCTGTGAACCTTGTGAGCCATTGCAGTATCGCAAAGCGGGCAGTAATCGCCGTCAATTATTCCCGTATAGCCGCATTGGTCACAGTAATCAATCGGGAAGTTGATGCCTACGTAACCACAGTCACAGGCACACATATGACGCAGGATGTCCTCTACTGCCTCGAGATTGTTGACCGGTGAGGAGGCAAATTCGACATAACTGATATGTCCGGCATTTGTATATTTGTGATACTTTCCTTCCAGCTTCATCTTCTCATAGGCGCTGATCGGATGGCCTACGGGAACGTGGAAGGAATTGCTGTAATAGTCCTTGTCGGTTACACCCGGTATTACTCCGTATTCCTTTCTGTCCATGCGTATAAAGCGTCCTGACAAGCCTTCGGCAGGCGTTGCAATCAATGTGTAGTTCAAATTATACTTGTTCGAGGCCTTATCCATCTTGTTGCGCATAAAGGCGACGATTTCCTCACCCAGAACCTGAGCGTCCTCGCTTTCGCCATGGTGTTTGCCGGTCAGTGCGGTCAAAGTTTCGGCAAGTCCGATAAAGCCAAGTGAAAGGGTCCCATTCGCAATCGCATCCTCAATTTTATCATCGGCACGAAGCTGTTCCGAGCCGAGATAGAGTCCCTGTCCCATCAAAAACGGCAGATCCCTTACCTTGAGATTGGCCACAACCTTGAAACGATGGTAAAGCTGCTCGGAAATCAAGTCAATCATTTCATCAAGATACTGGTAAAAGGCCATGATGTCACGTTCAGCTCGTATTGCCAGTCGGGGAAGGTTGACCGTTGTGAAGGAAAGATTGCCCCTGCCGGTCGTGACGG
>JAAYIB010000044.1 GCA_012744295.1 Acholeplasmataceae bacterium | reverse complement strand
CTGGTACTTGAGTCACCTTTGCTTCAATATGATAAAAAGGGCGAAAATCATTACAATGTAATTTCAGCATTCATCAAAAGCATGAGGGGTTCTGACGCAGACGCCGCGCTGCACTATTTGGCACGTATGCTTGAAAGCGGCGAGGATGTAAAGTTCATCGCCCGCAGAATTGTAATCTGTGCAGCCGAAGATGTTGGCAATGCTGATCCCAGGGCTCTTTTAATTGCTGCGGCAGCAGCACAGGCTGCACATTTTGTGGGGATGCCTGAAGCGAAAATTCCACTTGCGCAAGCGGTTTGCTACATCGCTAACGCGCCTAAGAGTAACAGCTGTTATCTGGGCATTGCCAAAGCAATTGAAGATGTACGGAATGTTGAGCTTGGAACGGTGCCCGCACATCTGAGGGATAATCATTATTTAGGTGCAGACCTCCTCGGAGAAGGCATAGGCTATCTTTACCCTCATGACTATCCGGATGGACACGTCGAACAGCAATACCTGCCTGATAATCTTAAGCTTGCCAGATATTATCAGCCTAAACCAATCGGCGAAGAAGCTATATTTCTGACAAGGAACAAATATAAGAAAGAATAGAGGATTGACATATTTTTTGACTATTGATATTCTTTAGTAAATTACGCAGAGACACGAACAGGTGGGAAGGAACATGATGAAACTATCTACAAAAGGCCGTTACGGTGTTATTGCCATGTATGACCTGGCTATGCATGCCGGTGACAAAGAGCCTATTTCGATAAAGAACGTAGCGGAAAGACAGGAAATTTCCGAGCATTATCTTGAGCAGCTTATGGGTCAGCTGCGTAAGGCCGGTCTCGTAAAAAGCACAAGGGGAGCACAAGGCGGTTATTTTCTGGCCAGGTCGCCGAAGGATGTAACCGTAGGCGATATCATACGAGTGATGGAAGGCCCGATTGCACCTGTCGATTGTTTGTTGAGTACACAAAAAAATGACCCTCACTATTGTGAAAAATGCGAAAAGTGCGTTACCAAAGGTGTTTGGGCGAAAGTGGCAGCAAGCATCAGTGATGTTTTAGACGGGATAACGCTTGAAGATCTATGCAGGAGTGAAATAAATGAACAGGAATAAAACTGTGGCAGTAGCAATGAGTGGCGGCGTAGACAGTTCTGTTGCCGCCGCTTTGCTTTTAAAAGAAGGTTATAAAGTAATCGGTGTTACCATGCGTCTTTGGGTTGATGAAAATGCGGGTTTTGTAACAGGCTACAATCAGACGCCTGAGCTGGATGCGGCAAGGGTTGCCGCTATTTTGGGGATAAGGCATTATGTTTTTGATTTCAGGGATTACTTTAAAAAAACAATTGTCGATTATTTTGTTGGGGAATATCAGGCAGGCAGGACACCTAATCCTTGTGTTTGCTGCAATAGGAAGTTAAAATTCGGCGCTCTGTTTGATGAGGCGCTAAAAGTAGGTGCCGACTTTATCGCAACGGGGCACTACGCAAAAATTATGGAAGATGATGAAGGTTTCAGGCGAATCTCCATAGCAAGGAGCAGGGCAAAGGACCAGAGCTACGTACTGTATCACCTCGGGCAGGAAATTTTGCTTCACACGATTTTCCCCCTGGGGGACTATGACAAGGAACAGGTTCGTCAAATGGCAAAAGAATTTCAGCTTCCTGTCTTCGCAAAAAAAGACAGCCAGGAAATTTGTTTTATTCCCGATAACGACCATCATCGCTTTTTGAACGCCTTAACCAAAGAGGAAAAAGGCCCGATTGTAAATGCCTCCGGCAAACTTCTCGGATGGCATAGGGGAATTTCGCACTATACCATAGGACAGCGCAAAGGACTCGGAATAGCATCGTCTCAGCCCCTCTTCATAATCAAGATAGACGCCGGCAGAAACACAATAGTTCTCGGGACGGCAAGCGAAGCAGCTCGTAACGAAATGCTTGTCAAAGACGTAACATTCAGCAACGGCAGGCTCCTTGAACAAATAATACCAGCGCAGGTAAAGATCAGATATAATGCAAAACCTGTAAGAGCTACAATCACCCCAACAGACAAACAGGGCGAAGTAATGGTTTTGTTTTCCTGCCCGCAGAGAGGAATCGCACCGGGCCAGTCAGCCGTTTTCTACCAGGGTGATTTCTGTATCGGCGGAGGAGTCATTGTTTAGTCCTGTCGTGAGTTAATTGACAGGGTAAAGCAAATTTTGTATAATTTTTCGTGTGTCTACATGTCAGCAAGGAGCGATAATATAATGAAAAATATGACAGGAAACGAAATCCGTGAAGCTTTTCTGAATTTCTTTGCCGAACGGGGACATTTGATTCAATCCAGTTCGCCTCTGATACCTCATGATGATCCTACTTTGTTGTTAATTGGTGCCGGCATGGCGCCTTTCAAACCATTTTTTACCGGAAAAATGAAACCTCCCAGCCCAAGAATTGCAACTTGCCAAAAATGCGTTAGGACGGGTGACATTGAAAATGTCGGAAGAACGGCGCGCCACCACACATAT
>JAAYIB010000043.1 GCA_012744295.1 Acholeplasmataceae bacterium | reverse complement strand
TCGGTATTCTATGTAGGAATAACACGAGCACGAAAGCAGGTGTTTCTTTCAGCGAGCTCCAAAAGGTTAGACAATTTCGGAAATGAAAAGAGCAGTATCTTTTCCTGTTTGGCAACTATCAATGGTGTAAAACTGGTAAAGGCAGATACGGTGGCAACTTCATAGGGGTGTGCAAAAGCGGTGCATCTTTTAACGATTTGATTTGGGCGGTGCATTTTATCAATAGTTAGTTCCTTTGCCAAGTCAAACAGCGGATCCCTCGCACTGCGGGGGATTTTTTATATAATTCTTGCCAATTGACTTTAAAGGTGATAAAATTCAAAACGCCGGACTTGTTTACCGAATTATCGAAAAAGGTGCTTTTTATTTGCAGGTGACGTTGTCTTCATAGTTTTTGCACGAGAGGAAAACCTTTGAGTGGGGTGCGGAAATTGTATATTTATACTAACAAGTTCTTTCATAAGCATACTTCGCTGATTTTTACTTTGCTGGGAGCATCTACGGCCTCTCTCGTCTGTCTCATCCAGAAAATAAGCAACTCCTATTCCCCGGCCGTACGTGAATACGTCGATATCTTCAGTATTGCGGTTTTTGCCGCAGCAGGAGCTATCGTAGGAAAAATGATTTACGAGCTTCATTACATGGCGATGTTCGATTTTTTGACGCGTCTCGGCAACAGATGGTTTTTTAACATAAGACTTACTCAGGAACTGGAAAAGAAGGCGAAGGATGGCCAGGACCTATGCCTTGCGGCAGTAGACCTGGACAATTTCAAGCAAGTCAACGACCAGTTGGGGCACGCCGCCGGTGACGAGCTACTGGTCAGCATTTCTGAAATAATGAGAAAGAACACGAGGAACATAGACGCCATTTCCCGCTGGGGAGGCGACGAATTCGTGATTATCTTTCCGGATACGACCATCGAAGGCGCGCTCGAAGTTGCAGGACGGCTGAGAATGTCCGTGCTGAACTGCGAGAAGTGTCGCGGCAAGGTAACAATCAGTATCGGCGTTGTATTGGTAGAGAAGGAATGGGACAAGAAAAAGTGCTTGCTGGAAGTGGATCTGATGCTTGCTTCGGCCAAGAAGACAAAGAACGCAATTGCATTCGCGCGTGCCGAGGAAAGCGGAGAAATTTAGAATTCTTAAATAAAAGAAAATAATGTCGGGATAGGCAACGTTATTCAGGCACCGTCAATCGGCGGTGCTTTTTGCATGCAAAGGCGAAAACAGGGGCTGACGACAGATTGCAGGTGCAGGAAGAGCGAAATGCTGGTATAATAAACTATTAAATAATAAAGTTTGGTGGTTATGTCATGATAGAGTTTTACTGCAGCGACAGCAAGGAAACTGAAAAAGTGGGAAGGGCGATCGGCATAGCAGCAGGCGAAGGAGACGTTATCTGTCTCGGCGGAGACCTGGGAGCCGGTAAAACAACGCTTTCCCGAGGTATAGCGCTTGCCAAGGGCGTGAATGAGTCCGAAATAACAAGCCCGACATTTGCCATAATGAATGTTTATCAGGGAAGTAAAACCGAAATCAGGCATTTTGACTTGTACCGCCTGGACAGGGCAGACGAACTGGAGGATATCGGTTTTGCTGAATACGTAGGTGGAACCGGTCTTACTATAATTGAGTGGGCCGATCTTTTCTGGGAAGAAATGCCGGAGGAATACCTGCAGGTGGATCTGGCAAACTTTGGCAGCGGGCGCAAGGTTACTCTTGTGCCGCATGGCGGATATTATGAGATGCTTTGCGGAAAGGTGGAAGAAATTGTTAATTTTAGGGATTGATACGGCAACCAAGGTTTGCTCCGTCGCTCTTTGCCGCGACAAGGAACCGGTTGCCGGTTATGAAATAAATCTTGGCAGAACCCACTCCGAAGGTCTTTTGCCTCAGCTGAACCAGCTTTTCGAGCGAACAGGCATCAAAAAGAGAGATATTGACTTGATTGCGGTAAGTATCGGGCCCGGGTCTTTTACGGGCCTGCGCATAGGGCTTGCTACGGCGGAGGCAATAGCATATGCCTGGCGCATACCTATCTGCGGTGTGGATACCTTGAAGGCAATGGCATACAACCTACCGATTGAAGGCGTTGTGATGGCACCCGTGCTTGACGCACAGAAGGGCAACTATTATCTGGGAATGTACGAATGGCGCAAGGGTCGGCTGTCCGAGACAAAACAGGCAGCGGTTGTCGGCGGGGAGAAACTTATGGAAAAACTTGGCTCTGTGAACAAGCAGGTTGTTCTGATGGGGGAGTGCGAAAAACTATTTTCACAAAAACTGCCGGACAATGTCGCCATTGCGCCAGACCAGGTAAGAATGCCCAAGGCAACTTCAGTAGCGATTGCAGGTTTTGAGCAGGCTGCAGCAGGCGGGGCAGTTGAACCGTTTGCAATAGACATCAATTATATCAGACGTTCGGAAGCGGAAGAACTATGGGAAAAGAAGCAAAAAAAAATTTAACGGTCAGGAAAATGGCGGCCTCTGACTTGAAGGCGGTACGTCAAATTGAACAAGAGTCTTTCAGAGAGCTCTGGACCTGCGAAACCTGGCTTGCGGAAATAAACGCGGCGCTGGCCACTTACTTCGTGCTCGAGCGCAAAAAGGCCATAATCGGGTTTGCAGGTTACTGGCTCGTTGCCGGCGAGGCTCAGGTTATCAGAATCGCCGTAAAGACAAATGAACGCGGCAAAGGACTGGGACGATTCATAGCCGATGCGATGGTGCGGTCGGCCTGGCAGGAGGATGCGGAGGCCGTCACGCTTGAAGTAAGGAAAAGCAACGCGCCGGCAATCAGGACGTATGAGCGGGTTGGATTTTCCGCCGCAGGCGTCAGACCGAGGTACTACGATGACGGAGAAGATGCGGTTATTATGTGGCTGTATCGGCAAAGAACAGGAGAATCAGATGGTTAAAAAGGATATTTACATACTGGGAATCGAAAGCAGCTGTGACGAAACGGCAGCCGCGGTAGTAAAGAACGGCAGGATCGTGCTTTCGGACGTCATTGCGTCTCAGATTGACATTCATAGAAAGTTCGGCGGAGTTGTGCCTGAAATTGCCTCCCGCAAGCATATTGAAAAAGTGATGCCCGTAATCGACGAGGCCCTTTCACGGGCCGGCGTCGAGCTTGCCGATATAGACGCGATTGCAGTGACCTACGGACCCGGTCTTGTCGGTGCGCTGCTTGTAGGTCTGTCTGCCGCGAAAGCTCTAACTTTTGCCCTTGATAAGCCTCTTATCGGGGTTAATCATCTTGAAGGCCATGTTTTTGCCAACTTCATTGCGGATGACGAGCTTGAACCGCCTTTTCTGGCACTTGTGGTGTCGGGCGGGCATACCGCATTGATGAGGGTTGCCGACTACAATTCTTTTGAACTGCTTGGACAGACTAAGGACGACGCTGCCGGTGAGGCTTTTGACAAGATTGCACGTTTCATGGGCCTGCAATACCCGGGCGGACCCGAAATAGAAAAGCTGGCACGCGGGGGTAACCCTGCCGCCGTAGATTTTCCGAGGGCATTGCTCGATCAAGGGTATGATTTCAGTTTCAGCGGATTGAAGTCCGCGGTAATCAACTACCTGCATAAGGAAAAACAGGCAGGAAGAGAAATTAGCCGTGATGATGTTGCCGCAAGCTTTCAGGAGGCCATTGTTGACGTTCTTGTCAAAAAGAGCATACAAGCCCTTGAAGCGACAGGTTTGAAGAAGATAGTGTTGGCAGGCGGCGTTTCCGCTAACAAAACCTTGCAGGAGGAATTGGCAAAGGCGGCATCCGCGGTCGGCGTAAGTCTTGTTTATCCGAAGCAGGTGCTTTGCACTGACAATGCAGTGATGATTGCCTGCCGCGGCTATTATAAGTTTATTAACAAGGAAATCAGCGGTTTGGATCTGAATGCAGATCCGGCACTCAAGTTGGTATGATTAGACTCTGCAAGAGACGAAGAAAATTGCGTCAATTGTGGACAAGTTGAAGAAACGGCTTGCCAACGACGTTTTCCCTGTGGATAGAAAGTTGTTTGCTGTGGATAAAAAGTGGATTGACGGTGCGCCGATGAAAATTCAGAAAACAATCGGGCAGGCGGGGGAATATGGAGAAGCATCTTTTAACCAGTGAACAAACGAATATTCTGTCAAACTGTCTGGCCGGAGCAGATCTTGCGGCGGATATTGCGCAGGCACATGTTTATATTTATGTTCGTGACATGGATCCAAAATATATTAATGTGAAGGGGCAAGCCCTGCCCCTCAAAGCTTTTGTGGATCATTCCGCCGGCATGGCCGGAAGAAGGCTGCGTTTGGCTGAGGAACCCTTGGTTGGACGGACGCTGCAAAGCGGAATGCCGGTTACGGGAAGACGGGAAAGCGCTCTTGGCAGGTTTGCCAAAATCAAGCTTTTTCCTTTGCTTGACGCAAAGCGTCGTTGCTATGCGGTGATTGCTTTCGAGAAATACGGGCCGGAAAACCTTGACGGAGAAGATCTTTTCATTGATACGGCAATGACCTTGATGCTGAATTATGAGCAAAGGTTTTCCTCCGATTCAAATTACAAGCGGCTTACGCCCAGTGACGGGGTTATGCTGATTGACCCCAGGAGAGCCATTATCGGCGCGAATAATAACGCGAGGCACATTCTTTCCCTGATAGGCATACCGAATCCCATCGGGCTGCGGGTGAACAGCGGCAGGCTGAACTGGCCTCTTGTAGGCATGGTGCTGAAAGCAGGACAAGCTGAAAGCAAGGAGCTAAGAAAACAGGGGCTGCTGCTTTCTTTGCGTGTGCTGCCGTCTTCTCCTCGCCCTGATGCCGGCTCGGCAATACTCATTCTGACAGATATAACCGAACTCAAGAAAAAAGAGGAAGAATTACTGGTGAAAGCCGCTGTTATCAAGGAGATTCACCACCGAGTCAAGAATAATCTGCAAATGATTTCTTCTTTGCTGCGCCTGCAGAAGCGCAGGACGAAGGAAGAAAAGGTTAAAGACGTTCTTGAAGATGTCATCGGCAGAATCAACAGCATCGCACTTGTACATGAAGCCTTGTCACAGCAGGAAAATGACAGGGTTAATGTTGCAGAGGTGGCGGGGCGCATATATCGATCCGTTTTAAAGGCGATGGTTCCTCCGGAGTTTGCGCTTGAAGCGTCTCTGGACGCGGAAGATATTTATCTGTCCTCGGAACAGGTGGTCGCCATAGGGCTTATCTTGAATGAATTGCTGCAAAATGCTCTTACTCATGCTTTTGCACGAAGAAACAAAGGTTGTCTGCAAGTACGGCTTGCTAAAGAAGGTGAAGAACTGCTGCTTGAAGTCTCTGATGACGGAAGGGGCCTGCCGGAGAATTTTGGCGGAGCGAAGGAAGCCGGTCTTGGTCTTAAACTGATACAAACCTTGGCGGAGGCTGATCTGCACGGTACCTTCAAGCTTCTGCCACTGGCAATGGGGACTTTGGCGCGTGCAAGGATTCCGCTGGAAAGGAAGAGATGATATGGATAAAATGAGGGTAATCGTAGCTGACGACGAAGCTTTGATACGTTTGGACATCAAGGAGATGCTTGCAGAGGCCGGACACATCGTCATGGCCGAAGCCGCCGACGGCGAGGAAGCCGTCCGGCTGGCCTCGGAGCTGCGCCCCGACCTTGTGATTATGGATATAAAGATGCCGAGGCTCGACGGTATTGAGGCTGCCCGCAGAATTCACAATGAAAACATTGCGCCGGTTATATTGCTGACCGCATTCAGTCAGGGTGAATTGATAGATAAGGCAAAAGGAGCAGGCGTCCTGGCCTATTTGGTGAAACCGGTACGTGAGGAGCAGCTGGCGGCAGCGATTGAGATTGCTCGCTCGCGCTTTGCCGAAATCAAGACACTGGGGCAAGAACTTGAATTCCTGAAAGAGAGCCTTGGAACAAGGAAGCTGCTTGACCGGGCGAAGGGCATCCTGATGTCGGCGCATGGTTTTTCCGAAGGGGAAGCTTACAGGAAAATGCAGCAGTACAGCATGAATCGGCGTATGACGCTGAAAGAGCTTGCCGAGGCAATCATTGCGGCAGCAGGAAAACAAAAACAGTAATTTCAGGCCTTTTTCAATTTTTTTTATAGAAAAGGCTTGATTTTTTTCCCAAAACTTATTATTATAAGTAATGTAATTAGCACTCAAATAAATGGAGTGCTAACAAATAAAACTTTCTAATTTTATATAAGGCAACGAAAGGGGATTGTAAGAATGTTAAAACCATTAGCAGATCACATTATTGTCGAAGCAATCGCAAAAGAAGAGAAGACGTCAAGCGGTATTTTCCTGCCGGACACAGCAGCCAAGGAAAAGCCTCAAACAGGTAAGGTAATTGCAGTAGGCAGCGGAAAGATACTTGAAAACGGCAGCCGTCTTGCCCCGGAAGTCAAGGTTGGCGAGCTTGTCGTTTTTGCGAAATACGCCGGTACAGAGTTCAAGCTTGACGACAAAGACTACTTGATTCTCAGTGAACGGGATATTCTTGCAGTTGTAGAATAAGCATTAAAAAAACAAAAATTTTGAGTCAAGATTACAAGGAGATGTGAGAATATGGCAAAACAGATTTTATTCAATGAAGAAGCTCGTCGTGCTTTAGAGCGAGGCGTCAACGCATTGGCAGACGCAGTAAAGGTTACCTTGGGTCCTAAAGGTCGCAACGTTGTTCTTGAGAAGAAGTTCGGAGCACCTGCAATAACCAATGACGGAGTCACTATCGCACGCGACATAGAGTTGGAAGACCCGTTTGAGAACATGGGCGCACAACTGGTAAAAGAAGTAGCTACCAAGACCAACGACGTGGCCGGAGACGGAACTACCACCGCTACGCTGCTGGCACAGGCAATGGTACGCGAAGGCATGAAGAACGTGGCAGCCGGCGCTAACCCGATGATCGTTAAAAAAGGCATTAAAACCGCCGTGAATGTTTTGGTTGAGGAGTTGAAGGCAGTTTCCAAGAAAGTCCAGACCAAGGCGGCCAAGGCACAGGTTGCTTCGATTTCCGCCGCAGACGAAGAAATCGGCGGACTGATTGCGGACGCAATGGAAAAAGTCGGCGATGACGGCGTCATTACAGTCGAAGAATCCAAAACAATGGAAACAATGCTGGAGACTGTTGAAGGCATGCAGTTCGACCGTGGTTACATCTCTCCTTATATGATTACCGATCCTGACAAAATGGAAGCTGTTCTCAGCAATCCTTACGTCTTCATAACCGATCGTAAAATCACGATGATCCAGGACATCATGCCTGTATTGGAAAAGGTTGTGCAGCAAGGCCGTGAGCTTCTGATTATTGCGGAAGACATTGAGGGAGAGGCTTTGGCGACCCTGGTAGTTAACAGGCTCCGCGGCACCTTCAAGGCTGTTGCGGTCAAGGCTCCGGGTTTTGGCGACCGCCGCAAGGCCATGCTGCAAGATATCGCTGTTCTGACAGGTGCAACCGTAATCAGCGAGGAAGTCGGCCGCAAGCTTGACAGCGCAACCGTTGAAGATCTCGGTTCGGCCGGCCAGGTCCGCGTTACCAAGGATCTGACGACGATTGTCGACGGTTCCGGCAACAAGGACGAAATTGCGGCGAGAGTAGCCCAGATTCGTGCACAAATTCCTGAAACCACTTCCGACTTTGACAAGGAGAAGCTGCAGGAGCGCCTGGCAAAACTTGCCGGCGGCGTTGCCGTAATCAAGGTTGGCGCGGCTACAGAAGTCGAGCTCAAGGAAAAGAAACTGCGTATCGAGGATGCGCTTAACGCAACCCGCGCTGCTGTTGCCGAGGGCATTGTTGCCGGCGGCGGCGTAGCATTCCTGCAGGTTCAGTCCGCTCTTGACAAGATCGAGGCAGTAGGTGACGAAAAAACAGGCGTGGCAATTGTTAAACGTGCGATTGAAGAACCGGTCCGCCAGATTGCGTACAATTCCGGTCTCGAGGGCGCCGTTATTGTTGACAGCATCAAGAGGGCGAAAGCCGGCGTAGGCTTCAATGCTCTTACCGAGGAATATGTCGACATGATCGAAGCCGGTATTGTCGATCCGGCCAAGGTTACCCGCAGCGCGCTGCAAAATGCGGCCAGCATTGCGGCGATGATTCTGACAACCGAAACGCTTGTTGCAGACAAGCCTGCCAAAGAAGGCGCGGCTCCAATGGGCGGCATGCCAATGGGCGGAATGCCGGGCATGATGTAAACTGTAAGGCTGATAAGACTCGCGGCGCAAAAGCGCCGCGAGTCTTTTACTTTATTAATGTTTACAATTGTTTTTTTACTGCTTTTATGATATATT
>JAAYIB010000042.1 GCA_012744295.1 Acholeplasmataceae bacterium | reverse complement strand
GCGGTATTGAGAAGCTCGGTAATACCGCTTTTGGAAGAAGTCGGGCCGGAATTGCCCGAACACCGGGAGGCTCGCAGGCTAATCAGGCTGTTATCTTTCTTTTTCCCGGTAACCGATGCGGAAATTCCTCTGAATTCGATTCTGAGAGAATTTATTGGAAAGTCTTGTTTCTTTGAATAATGTCGGCCACTCAGGCATCGGCAGTGTGAAAAATCATGTTCTTAGCCGTTGTTTCTTTATTGCGGCGCAAGATTAACCGGGAGGATTGTCGGTGAATAAAAAATATGTGTACCTGGTAACAGTAGGCCATTTCTTATGTGACGTCAACATGGGAGCCCTGCCCGCAATCCTGCCGTTCTTTATTTTGCATTACGGAATGGATTACAGCAGCGTAGCCGGCTTCATGTTTGCTTCATCCTTCCTATCGTCACTGGTGCAGCCGACTTTCGGCTGGCTTGCCGATAATACTTCGATTGCCTGGCTGATGCCGCTCGGGGTATTTCTGGCAGGTATGGCGATGGGTTTGTCCGGTTTGTTTGAAAACTACTGGACCATTTTTGCCGTAATTACAATCAGCGGAATCGGCAGTGCCATTTTCCATCCCGAAGCGGCACGCATGATCAACAAGTTTTCCGGAGACAAGAGGGGTACGGCGTTGAGTATTTTTTCCGTTGGCGGCAACGGGGGTTTTGCTGTCGGACCCATCATAGCCGTTACAGCCGTTACAGCCTTCGGACTAAAGGGCACGCTGATTTTTTCTTTAATGGCGACCGTATTCGCGGCCTGTCTGCTTTATCTCGTGCCGAAGATGAATGCCGACATAGCAAGGACTGCTGCCTTGAAGTTAAAAGACAACGCCGGCAACCTTCCCTCCTCTGCCGCAAAAAGAGCAGCAGCCAATGATTGGCCGGCTTTTGCAAGGCTGACGATGCTGATAATTTTCAGTTCAATCGTTGTGAGCGGACTGCGCAGCTTCATTCCGCTTTACCTCGTAAAAGTTGCGGGTGTTTCGCCCGCCGCTGCAGGATCGGCCCTGACGCTGCTCTTTATTTTCGGGGTAGTGACGACGCTCGTCGGCGGATTTATGGCCGACAGAGTCGGCTATATGAAGGTTGTCAGGTTTAGTTACATCTTGCTTGCACCGTTGATAGGGATATTCTCTCAGACAACCGATCCCTTGCTCTGCTTTGCCTTGATGGTGCCGATTGGGTTTGCGATGTTCTCGCCCTTTAGCTCGGTAGTCGTTTTGGGGCAAACTTATCTGGCAAAAAGTATCGGCTTCGCCTCGGGAGTAACGCTTGGCTTGTATTTCAGCGCCGGAGGCATTGTTGTGCCGCTGATAGGGCGTTTTGCTGACATTAATGGCCTTGCCTTGACTATGGAACTGTTGACGGGCTTTGCCGTTATGACGGCAATCTGTACTTTCTTCCTTTCAGTGCCAAAGACTGAGGAGGCCGAGACGCTCGAACCGGAAACAAGTCCGGCCAAGGAATAGCTAATGCGAAGACAACGGGAAGAAAAATACCTGCTGCGATAATCTGTCAGTTTCGAGAGCAAAAACTATTTTCGTATACAAAATACAACGGAAGGATTATAATTTATCTGAACGAATCAGTATAGGAAAGCAGAAAAATATAAGTTTTGGAGGGATGCAGAAATGGCAACAAATGCTCAGCAGTACTGTGATGAACTCTACGCGAAGGTGGTTGCACGCAATGCCAACGAGCCGGAGTTTCATCAGACCGTGAAAGAGGTTCTTAATTCTTTGGTTCCTGTTCTTGAGAAAAGGCCGGAATACATTGAACTGGGGATTATGGAAAGAATCGTCGAGCCCGAGCGTCAGATTATCTTCCGGGTGCCTTGGGTTGACGATGCGGGCAAGGTCAACGTTAACCGCGGTTTCCGTGTTCAGTTCAACAGTGCTATCGGACCATATAAGGGTGGTCTTCGCTTCCATCCTTCCGTCAATGTCGGCATTATTAAATTCCTTGGTTTTGAACAAACCTTTAAGAATTCCCTGACAAGCCTGCCGATGGGCGGCGGGAAAGGCGGATCGGACTTTGACCCGAGAGGCAGGTCTGACGGAGAAATAATGCGCTTCTGCCAAAGCTTCATGACTGAGCTCTTCCGTCATATCGGACCTGACATCGACGTTCCGGCCGGAGATCTTGGCGTAGGCGGACGTGAGGTAGGCTATCTGTTCGGACAATACAAGAGAATCAGGGGCGCATATGAAAATGGCGTCATAACCGGCAAAGGCCTGCCGTTTGGCGGCAGCTTGGCCCGGCCTGAAGCTACAGGTTTCGGAATAGCCTATTTCTGCCAGGAAATGCTGAAAACCAAAGGCACGTCTTTTGAAGGAAAAACAGTTGCTATTTCAGGTTTTGGCAATGTTTCCTGGGGAACCGTCAAAAAAGTTACCGAGCTTGGCGGCAAAGTTGTCACAATCTCGGGTCCGGATGGCTATATTTACGATGAGGACGGCGTCAGCGGAGAAAAAATAGATTATATGCTTGAAATGAGAGCCTCCGGCAACGACAAGGCCGAAGACTATGCGAACAAGTTCGGCGCCAGGTTCTATCCCGGCGAAAAACCCTGGGGCTGCAAGGTTGACATCATCATTCCTTGTGCAACCCAGAACGAGATTCTGCTTGATGACGCGAAAAAGATTGTCGCCAACGGAGTGAAATTTGTTTGCGAAGGTTCCAATATGCCAAGCACGAACGAAGCAATCGATTACATGCTTGCCAGCGGCGTTTACCTCGGACCGTCCAAGGCTGCCAATGCCGGCGGCGTTTCGGTCTCCGGACTGGAAATGACGCAGAACAGCATGAGGCTTGCCTGGACCTTTGAGGAGGTTGATGAGAAGCTTAAGACAATTATGCTGAACATTTATAAGAATTCCTATAAAGCTGCCGAGGAATACGGCCACAAGGGCAATCTTGTCATGGGAGCGAACATTGCCGGCTTTATCAAGGTTGCCGAAGCAATGAAGGCACAGGGCGTAGTCTGATTAATCCCTGAACAAAACAGTAAGAAGAAAACAGCATTGGTTACTCTTCGGAGTTTTCCGATGCTGTTTTACTTTTTTATTTAAAAAGCCGCATTTTTCTGGTATTATCAGTATTAGAATAAATGTAAATGGGGGTTTGCCATGATAACACCGGAAATTGTTCAGGAAATACGGCAAATTGTCGGACAAGATTACGCACTCGATTCAGCCTTGGATTTATTTGGCTATTCTTACGATTCTTCCTTTCTGGCTCTTTTCCCGCCAAGTCTGCCGGAACTTGTAGTACGGCCGCGGACGACGGAAGAAGTTGCGCAAGTGATGAAAATCGCTTATGCAAATTCAATTCCCGTGACAGCACGCGGAGCCGCCAGCGGCAGGACAGGAGGCTCGGTGCCGCTTCGGGGCGGCATCGTGATGTGCCTTGAACGTATGACCTCGGTTATAGAGCTTGACGAAAAAAATATGATGATAACGGTGGAAGCAGGAGTCAGAACAGGGGATATTTATAATTTATGCGCTCAAAAAGGATTGTTTTACCCGCCGGACCCGGCCAGTTTTAAGATTTCCACAATCGGCGGTAACATTGCGGAAGATGCTGGTGGCATGCGTGCGGTGAAATATGGCGTAACACATAATTTTGTGATGGGCCTCGAAGTGGTTTTAGCTGACGGCAGGGTGATCAAAACGGGCGGCAAATCCATCAAGAACGTGACAGGCTACAATCTGACCCAGCTGTTTGTAGGCTCGGAAGGAACGCTCGGTATCGTCACAAAAGCTGTGCTCCGACTGCTTCCGATGCCTAAGCACCGCACAACGTTGCTTTTGATGTTCGAATCGCTTGACGGAGCCTGCTCTACCATCCATCAAATGCTGCAGGCAGGAGTGGTTCCCGCTGCCGCAGAGCTGATGGATGGTAAGTGTCTCGTTGCAATTGCCAGGAATCGCCCCTTTGAATATCCCGCTGCAGCCCAGGCATGCATTATCACAGAGGTTGACGGGGCAGAGCAAGCAGACATTTTGAAGCAGGCTGAGGTAATTGAAAAAATTGCGGCTGATAATGGTGTACTCGAGGTAAGAACAGCAAAGTCGGCACAGGAGGCCGACGAGCTTTGGGGCGTCAGAAGAGCCTTGAGCCCGGCCGTCGGTGCCTTGGCACCTGACCGCGTAAGTGAGGATATTTCCGTGCCTCGCAATGAATTCCCCGAAATCGTCAGAAGAATAAGCGCGATTGCCGGTAAATACAAGCTAAATTTTGCCGTTTACGGACACGCAGGCGACGGCAACCTTCATCCTTCGATTCTTTGTGACTTATCCGACCCCAGACAGGCTGAAGTGGTGCACAAGGCTGTTGACGAGATTTTTGCGGAAACGCTTAAGCTTGGCGGCACTCTTTCCGGAGAGCACGGCATAGGCATTACCAAGCAAAACTATCTTAAAAACGCTCTTGGTGAAGATGGCGTCGCAGTTCTGAAAGCAATAAAAATGGCGCTTGACCCCAAGGGAATCTTGAATCCGGGAAAGGTCTGGGCAGAGGAGGGAAAAATTCATGGTTGAGAGAAAAAAGGAACTGCTGCAGGAAATTCTGAAAGCAGCAGGCAAATGTGACCGCTGTGGCAATTGTTTGCTTGTATGCCCTGTCACAACCGTTAATTCCAAGGAAACCTGCAACCCTCGTGGCATGATAAATGCTGCCTTGGCTCTGGTACAGGGTGGTGTTGCTCCTGAGCCTCAGATACTCGCAGCTGTTGACTATTGTCTGCTCTGCGGGGCTTGTATCGATGTTTGTCCCAGTAAAATCAAGGTGCCGACGGTGCTTTTAAAGGTCAGGCAATATCTGGCGGACTTGTCGGATAAAAACGCTTCTTTCAGCCTGGAACAGCAGGAGAGGATAAATTCGGCCTTCGACGAACTTTGCGAGCGCTGCGCTGCAATAGAAGAAGCCGAAAACAGCGTGCGCAAGGCAGCATATTTTTTCTCCTGTCAGGCGAGGCTCAATGGCATGGAAGCTGCCGCCGCAACGGTCAGGCTGCTGAGCAAGACCGCCGATGTGGAACTCGTCAACAATGAATGCTGCGGTCTTCCGCTCCTGGCGCGCGGTCTTGTCGGGGAATACAAGGAACTTTTACAGGAGAACATTAAATTGTACGAAGACTACGACATTATCGTAGCTGATTGTGCCTGCTGCGCCGATACACTGAAGAAGTCAGCGGAATATTTGGCTGAAAGTAAAGAATGGCAGGATAGTGCAAAAGCTTTTAGCGAAAAGGTTATCCTTTTGTCGTCCTATTTGCAGCTTGCAGGCTACCAAGCGACAAATAGCAATGTCTCCGCGACTTATCACGACCCCTGCCTTGCAAATAGAAATCTTAAGATAAAAAAGCAGCCGCGTGAATTGCTGCAGCAGGCAGCTGACTATATTGAAATGCAGTGTGCCGACAGCTGCTGCGGCGGACCATGCTTTTTCCCGGCGGATTACCCGGAAACAGCCTGCGCCCTGCTGGCGAAAAAGGCGGAAAATATTGAAAAGAGCGGAGCGGCAGTTGTCGCGACTGAATGCTATAATTGTCTCAGGCAGCTGAAACAGGCCGCGGAACAAAGCAACGGCAAGTTCAAGGCTGTTCATATCAGCGAACTGCTCTGACAAAAGAGACGAGACGGTCCGGCAGCCCAATTGCGAGTTTTCTGCCAGGAGAGTATAATTAGACAAAGGAAGCCATGCGAGTTTCTGGGTGTGCATTAAACGCCCGGCCCCGGTTAATTAAAAATTAATGAAGGGGGAGGGCTATGTCCATAATAACTGAGCTTGAAAGCATTCCTCGTTGTTGTCTAACCTGCGAAAACAACCAATGTTATAGGGAAAGCTGCTTTGGCGTAAGAATATTTGCCCATGCAGTTGAGGAAGATGAAGAAACCGGCAAGGAGATTTGTCCATACTATATAGGCAGTGATGACCGCCACGAATACGATTAAAGGGCTCGGGCTTGATGCATGCCATGGCAAATGGCGAAACAGTCTTCTGCATCCTTGTGCCGCAAGGCACAAGGATTTTTTTATGTAAGAAAGACCCGACATGAACAATTATGATATAATCGATTCACCTGAATCAGCTTGATTGTTGGGAAATGGATTTAGGTAAAGGAGAAATAACGTTGTCATTTGATGATTATGCCGGACCCGCCTATCTGACACTTGCTGCCGGCATTTGGGGGGGCATGTACGTTGTCAGCAAGATAGTTCTTGACGTTGTTCCGCCGCTGCTGCTCCTCTGGCTAAGGTATGTAGTGGCTTTAGCCGCTCTTCTTGCCATCGGCGTATTTTCAGGCGCTGATTGGCGGATTAGGAAAAATCACGTTACTTTGATTCTGTCCGTCGGTCTGATTGGTTATTTTCTTTCCATTTGGGCACAGTTTGTCGGTACGAAGCTTTCGACCGCCCAGATGGGTGCCGTGATTACTTCTGCGACGCCCGCCTTTATGGTGATCTTCGCGTATTTCCTGCTGAGGGAGAAGATTACCATCCGGAAGGTTTTTTCCATGCTTCTCGCGACTATAGGCGTTTTGCTGGTTGTCGGCGTGGGAGGAACCGGAGAGAGCTTTCAGCTTGGAGGAGTCATTCTTGTCATTGCCGCTCTTTCTTGGGCGCTGATGTCGGTGCTTGTCAAAAGAATCCCCCCGGCTTATTCACCGCTTGTCATAACAACTTATGCCATTATGGCCGCAACGCTGGCTATCACTCCCCTTTCATACAGGTATTTTACCGCGGAGCATTTAAGTCTTATCTTTGAACCTACGGTGCTTTTGGGAGTGTTATATATAGGTATTGTCGCAACCGCCGGAGCCTTTCTTTTTTGGAATAAGGGCCTGCAGCTGATAGACGCAAGCAGAGGGGGCATCTATTTCTTTTTTCAGCCGTTAGTCGGCACACTTTTGGGCTGGCTGTTCTTAGGCGAGCAGGTTGGGCTTGGCTTTCTTGTCGGTGCACTTTTGATTTTGTCTGGGGTATTTCTTGTCATAAGGGATTGATTCTCGAAGCTAAGGATTACAATCGCTGCGGTTTTCGGCATACGGATTTATGGAACATTCCGTCTTTGAAAAATCTTTCCGTATAGCGTATAATATATTTTAAGTTGAGTTTTTTATCCGATTTTAGG
>JAAYIB010000041.1 GCA_012744295.1 Acholeplasmataceae bacterium | reverse complement strand
GTTTTCAGCTCACCGCTGAGATATCTGTCAGCCGCGCTTCGGGCAGGTCCGGAAGCACCAATGACAACTTCCACGCCTCTCTCGTTAAAAATGTCCACTGCTCCGCCGCCCATTCCACCGCTGATGATAACTTCGACGCCATGGTCAGCTAAAAAATTGGGAAGGAAACCGGGACGATGACCAGGGTTTTCTAAAACCTCCTGGGCAACAATCTGCCCCTCCTCAGTAGAAAAAACGACAAATTCCAAACAATGCCCAAAATGTTCCGTAACCATGCCGTGTTCACTTGCTACCGCAATCTTCAATCTAATCCCCCCATATAAATTTTCTTACGCCCGTTGCTCTCCGATGCAGAATTCTCAGCCGTGATTATGAAATCCGGGATGAACTTCCTGCAATTTGGCCAGCCCGCCAGCCATATAAGCGGCAAGGTTGTCCTCGACCGAATCCCCGCTTGTCTTAAACAAAGCTATTCCGGAAGCCTCAAATACCTTTGCTGCATTTTCACCGCAGCGTGGCGTCAGCAAAACCTGCGCTCCGTGTGTCACAAGTATTTGTGCAGCTTTTATGCCTGCACCGCCTTGGCTTGCCGCAGCTTGGTTATCCAGATACTCCCTTTTTCCCGACTGTTCATCCACAAGCAAAAACAAAGGTGCTCTGCCAAAAGAGATACAGACGGTAATCTTGTCCTCATTAACCGGAATTGCGATTTTCATACCAAAAGCCCCCTCGTATTTCAGTGTTCTTATCATAAGATAAATATAGTATAAGCTCATTTGGGGCATATGTCAATAACATATTTCAATGTGATTTTGTTAGATTTCAGCAGATTAAATTAGCTTGCAGATTCAATAACCTTGGCAAAATCTGCCTGACTGATCCGTTATCCAGGCAAGCTTCTTCAAGCATTGTTTTTTTGCTTTCATTGAAAACCTCCGGCATTTTAAAATAGTTAAGGCGCCAGCGCGGCATCGTCGGCAGCCCTGCCAGCAGGTTTTCGAGCATTTCGGTACTAAAACCCGGGTAAAGCGTAGTCCGGACCTCGAAAGACACTCTCGATTCTTTGAGCTGCATAATTGTATTGACTGCCGAAGCATAGCCTGCAACTCCGCAAATCCCAGAGTATTCTTCCGGCAAAGCTTTAAGATCGACCGCAACGTAGTCAAGCATTCTGCTTGCGCAAAGCTCGGCCACCGCCGTTGTATTCTGGCCGTTGGTGTCAAGTTTAACCGAAAACCCGAGGAGCTTAATCTTAGCGATAAATTCCGCAAGGTCCTTTTGCAAAGTCGGCTCGCCGCCGCTAATGACTATACCGTCTAATAATCCCCGTCTCTTTTGCAGAAATTCCATAACTTCAGTCTCTGGAACCTGCTCTCCCTTAAGGCTCAGAAGTTCCCTGTTGTGACAATAAAAGCAGTCAAGGTTGCACCCCCTGGTAAAAATTACACAGGATAAAACTCCCGGGAAGTCAATTGTGCTTGTCTTTTGCAGACCCCCGATTATCATAAAGCCAACTCTTCCAACTTCACTTCGTATTTTAACCGCTCCTGATACTCCCTGCTCTTGCCCTTGTTGAAGTTCTGGACGGGTCGCAGGTAACCAACCACCCTGCTCCAAACCTCCGTTTCTTTACCGCAGGATGGGCAGGTATAAACCTCGCCGCCTATGTAGCCGTGTTCTGGACAAATGGAAAAGGTAGGGGTAAGCGACAAATAAGGAAGCTTATAATTAGTGAAAGCTTTACGGATTATTTTTTTCGCAATCTCAATATCCTCAATCTGCTCTCCCAGATACAGGTGCAAAACCGTTCCACCGGTGTACTTTGATTGAAGCGCGTCCTGTAAGTCAAGCGTTTCAAAGATGTCGTCGGTATAACCTACGGGAAGCTGTGTCGAGTTGGTATAATAAGGCACATCACCGCCAGCGGTAATTATGTCATGGTATTTTTTCCTGTCAAGCCGCGCCAGGCTGTAGCTCGTACCCTCTGCCGGTGTTGCCTCAAGGTTATAAACACGTCCGGTCTGCTCCTGGAAGCCGCTGATGGCGTCCCGCATAAAATCCATCGTGCCGAGCGCGAAAGACTGTCCCTCGTAAGTTGTGATGTTCTTGCCCAAAAAATTCAGGCAAGCCTCATTCATACCAATCAAACCTATTGTATTGAAATGATTAAACCAGTATCTGTCAGTTCTTGCCTTAACATCCTTCAAGTAGTTGGCCGCATAAGGGTACATACCCCTTGCCGTTTGCTCCTCGATGGTTTTGCATTTTATTTCCAGACTGTTTTTGGCAAGATTCATCACTCCTAAAAGACGTGAGCGAAAATCCTCCTCATCCTTGGCCAGGTAGCCTATGCGCGGCAGATTGATTGTAACCACACCAATCGAACCCGTCAAGGGATTGGAACCAAACAGCCCGCCGCCCCTCTTGCGCAACTCACTGGTATCAAGTCTCAGACGACAACACATAGACAAGGCGTCTTCCGGCGACAGGTCAGAATTGATGTAGTTGGAAAAATAGGGAATACCGTATTTGCAGGTTATTTCCATAAATTTATTAACAACAGGGCTATCCCACTCAAAATCCTTTGTAACGTTAATCGTCGGGATGGGGAATGTGAAAACGCGACCTTTCTTGTCACCTTCCATCATAACTTCGCAAAAAGCAAGATTCAGCATATCCATTTCCCGCTGAAACGAGCCGTAAGTATCTTCCCGCATTACACCACCCACAACAACGGGCTGGTCTTTCAGTGTACGAGGAGCCTTGATATCAAAGGTCAAATTCGAAAAAGGGCATTGGAAGCCGACTCGCGTCGGCACGTTAAGATTGAAGACAAATTCCTGCACGGCCTGTTTAACAGTCTTGTAATCCAAATCGTCATAACGGATAAAGGGCGCACAATAGGTGTCGAAACTGCTCCAGGCCTGTGCCCCGGCCGTTTCTCCCTGAGTGGTAAAGGTTGAGTTGACGATTTGACCTAAAAAACTGCGCAGGTGCTTGGCAGGAGCAGATTCGACCTTGCCTTCGACGCCGCCAAAGCCTTGCAATAAAAGCTGCCTAAGGTCCCAACCGGCACAATAGGGTCCGAAAAATCCGAGGTCATGGATGTGCATGTCACCGGAAAGATGAGCATTCCTGATTTCTTCAGGGTAAACCTCGTGGAGCCAATATTGTTTGGTAAAGGTTTCCCGAATATAGTTGTTCATACCGTTGATTGATTTTTGAGCATTGGCGTTTTCCTTGATGCGCCAGTCATTATCAGCCATGTAATCTGTAAACATGTTAATTGTCGCACCGATCAGAGCATTTGCCTCTCGGGCACTGCGTCGCTTTTCCCTGTAAAGGATAAAGGCCTTGGACGTTTTTGCGTGCCCTTTTTCAATTAGCACCTTCTCGACCATATCCTGAATGAACTCAACGTCTGCAATACCTTCGCCCAACTGTGCCGCAGCTAAGGCGACAACCTCTTCAGTCAGACTTTCCGCCCTTTTCCAGTCATTTCCGCCGACAGCTTTTGCCGCCTTGAAAATTGCCCATGTAATTTTTTCCGGTTGGAAACTGACAACATTCCCGTTGCGCTTACGAATCTCCGTAAACATAAAAAACACCGCCCCACGCTAAATATAGTAGCTTTGCCTTTAAGCATATACCATATATTGAGCATCCGCAAGTATTAATTCAAGCTCTTAACTAAGATTTTCAACATTGCGGATATTATTGACATATGCCCATAACTCTGCTATTCTAATTATACTTAATTAAAGAAAGTTGGTTTTATACTTGGATATACTTCTATACGGCCTCACCTTGACGCTCCTTTTATTATCCTTCCATAGAGACAGGGTTAAAACAAAAAAAGCCCTTAGAAAGGCTTTAAAGGCATTTGAAAACATACTGCCCGAATTCCTTGTAGTAATCTTAATGGTTAGTTTTCTTTTGGCACTAATCGACCACGAAATGATAGCCCATGTCATTGGGGCTGATTCAGGATGGCTGGGCGTCATGCTATCATCGCTGGTCGGTTCCTTCACCTTGATACCGGGTTTTGTCGCCTTTCCCATGGCCGCTCTCCTGCTGCAAGGCGGAGCCGGCTATATGCAGCTTGCCGCCTTTATCTCAACATTGATGATGGTCGGGATTGTAACTCTTCCGGTGGAAGTTAGGTTTTTTGGCCCTAAAATCCCTCTTTATCGAAACGTCTTTGCTTTTATCTTCTCCTTCCTTATAGCCTATATTATTGGAAAGGTGTGTTAGAAATGAAGCAATTACCTTTCAGATACAAGTGGTTCATTATTATGCTCGTCATCCTCGCAGGAACTGCTGCCATTAACTACACTCTTGCAGCGAAAATTGCTGGAATTGCTTACTACTCGCTAAAAGAAATGTTGTGCGTGATACCTATGATTTTTCTGCTGCTCGGTTTGCTTGACGTATGGGTGCCAAAAGAAACAATAGTAAGACATTTAGGAGCGGAAAGCGGCTTAAAGGGCATAGCGCTCTCGTTCCTGCTTGGCTCGGCGGCAAGCGGCCCTCTTTACGGAGCCTTTCCTGTAGCAGCGGTTATGATGAAGAAAGGTGCAAAATTCAACAATATTTTGATTTTCATTGGAGCGTGGTCTACTACCAAGATTCCTATGCTGCTGTTTGAGATTTCCAATTTAGGCCCAACCTTTGCCCTGACACGCCTTTTGGTCAATATTCCGATTATCGTTCTTATCGCGTTTATTTTGCCTCGTCTTGTAACCGAAAAGGAAATCGAAGAGATCTATGAAAATGCCAAAAGATTTGCAGACTAAACGTTAGCTTCAAAAGCAAGTCACCAATCTTTATTCCTTGCGATAACGGTAACCCCGCCTTCTACTTTTTCGCCCATTTTCACCAGGACTTCAACCGGCTTCGGCACAATAATTTCCGTGCTGGAACCAAATTTGATCATGCCGTAACACTCTCCCTGTTTAAGCTGATGCCCCAAGGTCACCCATGAAATGATGCGTCTGGCTAAAATGCCGGCAATTTGAATCACAAGGATACGTTTACCCTTATCCTCAAGACCTATGGCATGCCTTTCATTCTCAAAAGAAGCCGCTTTTTTATAAGCAGGGGCAAAACCGCCGCAAGAATATCTTTGATACTTAATTTCACCAAGCATAGGGCTTCGGTTGACATGAACATCGAATACAGAAAGAAAAATGGTTACTTTTACTGCCTCTGCATTAAGATACTCATCGTCAAAAATATCCTCTATTCCCATTACCTTGCCGTCAGCCGGAGAATACAGTAAATTCGCGTCTATCAAAGTTTCGCGCACCGGATTTCTAAAAAAATATGCAAAATAAAATGTCAAAAGAACTGGTACGGCAGCGTAATAAGCACCAAAAAAAAAGAGGAAACTGTAATTGCCAAACTTATTCCTACGAACGGATATCCTTCACGGACAATCTTAAATTTAGTCAGGTTCATATTATCATCCTTCTATCCCTTCGCAGCTCGAATCACTTACAACAATCAGAGAAAATCAATCTTTGAGAAATCAATAGTTCCGTCTGCATTTATAATATCGACTTTAGCATGAACATATTCGATTTTCCCGATGAACATTTCATGGGAACCGGTCACTATCGAATCAACCACGGTACATTCAATATTTACAGGACATTCAGACAGCAGAGGCGCTTTAACAAACTTACCATCCTGCAAGGATACCATGGCATCCAATAACTTATTGCCGTCTCGTTTGCTATGACTGCCCAGATAGTCGAATTTTTCCCTGTATTTTTTGTCGACAAGATTTACTACAAAACACCCCGATTCTTTAATCAGATTATAAGAATATCTTGTAGGCACAATGCCAACCATCACCATTGGCGGATCATAACTGCAATTGCCGCAATAGCCTACGGCCAAAGCATTATCCTCGCCATTTATCCCTCGGCAGGAAACAAGTACTTTCGGCAAAGGCTGCAAACATGATTTCATATTAGCTTGCCCTTTTTCTGATAATATCATTTTACATCTCTCCCCTAATTCTTTTTTTGACTTAAAACAAACCTTAAAAGCCGAAGCACAAAAGTAATCAGGCATATCCATCGCCGCACAGTTAAAATTTTAAACCTATTACAGGCATATGTCAATAATTAGCGTAAAGTGCACCCCAAATGTTATTTCTATTTAACATTTGGGGTGCACTTTACGCTAAGACCTTTTATTTATTATTAGAGCCATTAATTATTCTGTAGCTTTAAATTTTCATGCCTGTACATTGTCATCCATAAACTTCTTACTATTTAGCTTTGCAGGCAAAGCGCACCACCAGAATGCCCGCTTCATATAAGGCAAGCATAGGCAGCGCCATAAGAATCTGCGAAATGGCATCCGGGGGGGTCAGAAAAGCAGCCACTGTAAAAATAAACAGAACTACATATTTACGTATGCGCACCAAAAATTCTATGTCTACTATACCCATTTTACAGAGAACAAAGGTTACTACAGGGATCTCAAACACTAAACCAAAAGGTAAAATAAAACCAAACAAAAATCCAACGTATTCACTTATTGATAGCATCGGTGTTGCTAAATTCTCGCCCATATAAACAAAAAACGTAATTGCCGATAAAAAAACCACCAAATACCCAAAGCAAACGCCGGTTATAAACAAAGCAATGGAGATAATGGTAAACAAGGCTACCGCTTTTCTTTCATCTTCGTATAGAGCAGGTTTTACAAAACTCCATAGCTGCCAAAAAATTACAGGACAAGCAATGACAAAGGCCGCAATAAAAGAAACCTTCAACTGGGCTGTCATCGCTTCAGCAAGTCCCAAATAAATAAATTGTATTCCCCTGGCTTTAATAGGTTCAGATAGAAATTGCATGAAAATATCAGAATAAAAGGTAATAATTATCAAAAAAACCGAGACTACTGTTCCAAGGCAATACAATAAGCTTTTTCTTAAAGCTTTGATATGTTCCCCTATTGGCTGCTGGTATACTTCCATTTTCGCAACAGGGTCATTCTCATTTTTTATTACCGGATTCTCCTGCACTCTCATCTCCGCCTTTTTCATTGGTACTATTGATTTCCTGCTTAAACTCTTTGATGCTTGTGCCCAAAGCTTTACCGACTCCGGACAGTTTGTTCGAACCGAATATGACCAGCGCCAGAACTAATATTAGAAGTATTTCAGTTGCTCCCAGTCTCATTTCATTACCTCCTGACTTAATGTCGCAGTCACGGTATTCTCCTGAATGTTTTCGGGTTGCGGCTTCATCGATTGTTCCGCTTCGGCAGCCTGCCTGAAAACTTCCTGCTGCGCTTTTTCGACTTCAGAAGAAAAATTGTTGATATCTTTCTTTACTTTATCAAGTTCCATTTCCTTTTCAAACGATGTTGTCAAATCCTTCATCGTTGTTCTTATTTTCTTTACCCAAAGGGCCAGTGTGCGGGCAATCTTAGGTAGATCTTCAGGACCGACAACCAAAAATGCTACTAATAGAACAACGAAAATTTCCCCTAAACCTATGCTCAAGATAACACACCCTTTCCTGCATTATATTGGAGCCTCAGACATTTTCTTGATTCGCGCGCTTTCAAAAAGCACGCGGATCAAGAAAAGAGAATCACATGTTATTTTGTAATTTCATCACCATTATCGTCAAGCATGACATCCTTATTGCCTATGAGTTTTTTGCCCGGCCAGAAATCCATAAACCAGTTATGGAAAAGCATTGTACAAATAAACAAAATGCCGGGAGCCATAGGAAATTGTTGGGGGTGAGAATAAGCTGCCTGTGTTCCAAGCATGCCAGGGCTGAACTTGTAGTAAACAAAGTGGAAGATAATCGTAGTCACGATAATAATTATCAGACGCAGGGCAATGTTGACAGGCGCCGAATATTTCTTAGGACCGTTATCAAAATAGAAGTTGAGAACCATAGCCGGAATCAGCATCATAATCGCCAATTCACCACTATGTAGATATCTCCAGTCAGGTGCCAGAATTCGTTTTGCGCCGTCAATAGCAGGACCCCAAGCCAACTCCTGAACAAAGTTCAAAGTAAAGAATAACAGCAAAGCAAAAGCCAATACACCGAAGAAGCCGACAACGCCTCTGGTAATTTTATTTTTGATCATACGGAAGGGATATCTCTCAAAAGTGAGCTCAAGCATCCAGATGGCAACCGTACCGCACATAATCCACCCAACGTTGAAGTTTCCATGCAGCGTATGAGCGAAATCAAACCACCACGGATATGCTGCCGCATATTCTTGGAACGGCCAGAACAAAACATGATAATGCGGATGCATGAAAACAAAGAATGCAAGCACTGTCAGCAGCATAGTAACACAGAAAATCGTGATACCTTTTGCCGGCTGCTTCATGGATTGCCAGGGATGGTTTTCAAAACATACCGGTACTATCGGGCTGAGCCAGGACGCAATAGCAGCAAACATCAAAATCGCTAATGAAGAATACTCTTTTGCATAGAAATTAGTAAAGCCAAGACCTTCAAGAGATTCTACGCTCAAATAAGGAATAGAAAATTTCCCTAAGAAACCGTAGAAGAAACCCCAAATAACAAGACCAACTATAGCAAAGTTCGTAACTACGAGTGCGGCTCCGGTTAATAAAGGATGAGCAGTTTCTCTGAACTTCAGTTTAAACGGCCAGAAGTTGAAAACATAAGCCTGCCAGATTGCAACTATCAATATCCACCTAACATACATATAACCATATTGAGGAGTATACCATTTTAAGATACCCCTTGGATCCATAAAAACGTACCACAAAACATAGAAAATAACAAATGAGAACAACAAGCCAACTATCCCACGCGCCGGTTGTTTCATACGATTTTCCATGATACGGCTGTCAAGCCACATATGGTCTTTCAAACTAATCATATTATCCGCGCCTCCAAATATCAAAGTTTTACAGACTGTTAACAGAACTTAAGAACATCACCATTACCAAGGAATAATGGTTTTTTGCTTTTGAATCTTGCCGTTCCTTTTACAACAGGCAATCCAGCCTTGAGCATTTTCTCTGCCGTCAGATAACCTGTACAGTGATTGCAGCCAATAATTTCGACGCCGTATTCGGGCAATGCAAGAATCAAATCATCGTACTGTGGATCCCAGTCTTCAAAGGGAGATATATGTAAGCCGCCCTGAACTCCGAATATTTTGTCGCCGCCCTTAACCCTGCGTTTTATCTCTTGCAGGAAGGATATGATGCCCATATGGCAGCAACCCGTAACCGCAACCAAGCCTTTGTCTTTTACATTGAATACCAGCCCTTGTTCTCCCGTAACTCTGCAGATAATGGCTGAATCAAAAGAAATTGAAGCTGCTCCGGGGAACAAAGGATGAACTTTGCCTGATTCCCTGACTTCCAACTTTCCTGTATGCGGATAATCATTTTTAAGCTTGGCGGTAGGGAAACTCGCCCCTTTTAACAAATCCAGTCCTTCTTTATAAAAACCTTTGGGAATGAGCACAGGAATATCAGGATAATGTTTTAATACCGATTCCACGCCCCAATAGTGGTCAAAATGTTCATGAGAGATATATAACATGTCGATTTCTTTCTTTTTCAGCATGTCATCGATACCTTCTCTTGCGAAACATTCGTCCATCCACTTTGTGTTCCATCCACAGTCCAACAATATTTTCTTGTGGGTCCCATCAAGTAGTTCCACGTCTACTAAAGTGGAGTAACCGCCACGGTTATCGCCATTAAAACCTTCTTTTACGCCTTCATTTGTCCAGGGAATTATGTATTGGTTAACTAAAAGGCCTCCGGCTTTTTGCATATCTCCTACAAGCACTTTGTTGCTGAACCAGCTTGTTTCCGATATGACCTTGCAAGTTACGCTTTTACATTCCCCGATATCAAAATCACCTACAGCCTCAGCAGGAAGAAAGACATCTTTCATTACCGTTGAAGAAACCCCCGCCATTGTCAGATAGCCTGTGGTTCCTCCTACAGCCAATCCTTTCAGAAAATCTCGTCTGGAAAGACCCATAATATAAACCTCCTCATAATGATCACGCTGCTGTTCTGGAGAACATTAAGGCCACAATTACTTGTGTAGTCAGCCAAAACAGAATTGCACCCAATACCAATCCGGCGATAAAACCCGGCCATGAAAACTTACCGCTTTCATCAGCTACCGAAGCTTTTAAATCGTCCATAAGCTTCTTATCCTCCTTTCAGGAAAGATTTAACACACTCTATGTCGCGCCCCCTATCTTGTAGCAGTTGCGAAGTTCCACTTTTCTAACACTTTCTGACCACTGACTCCTACAACTGCCGTCTTTTCGCTGATAAGATACAAGACCCGTGGTGGAACGAGCTTGTTCTCCTATCGGCTTTATTGATATTGCGTCAAACAAGGTTCCCACCAAAAAATCATAAAATGTTTGACACAAATGCAAGCCCTTAACTTTTCTATCAGCTTCTCCTCTTCCTACAAGTTCATATACTTCATCGCCCTGACCTGCGTATAGTCCCTCTTCGGAAAACTGTATAAACTCTGTTTGTGAAACAAGAGCGCTGTTCAAAAGCATATCCTGTTTCATGTAAAACTCAACTTCTCCAATAAGAAACAATGACGGTTTCAGGAAGGAACGTTTTAATAGTTTGGGTATGCCTTTGCTTCTGCGCATCAGCAAATTCGCTTTGCATTCCTTACCATGTTCATGCACATGGTGCCCTCCCGCGCAGCAAGGGCACGATTCATGTTCTTCCTGATCTATGTTAATAACTGAATTATCGAAATAAGGGCTAAGCCTTATAATTTGTTCACTGCAAGAAAAATCTTCGAAGGTTTGTTCATCGGGTTCCGGATAGTACTTGAGCATAAACGTGCTTTTTTCAACACCATCCTCGTAATTGCATTCCTTAAGTCCAAATTCGTACACGCCGGCTACATTTGCAAACCAAAAATACCATGCCGTTCTTTCTGTTTCTATCCTGCTTATATATGTCAGTTCATCCTTGCTGTTTTTCTCAAGCAAAAGCCAAATCGCCTGATTTAAAAATCTGTCGATATAATACATGCTACACTTCCTTTTTGTTGAAAACTTCTTTCGCCAGTGTTAACTTGTCCTTGCCTTCAATCGGGATTCCCAACTTATTAGCTGCATCCGCAAGCATGTCGTAAGGTGCCTCTGCCAAAAGAGGGTAACAAGAATAAAACGACTCAAAATAATCCTTTTCTTCATTCTCTGATAATCCCGCGGTCTCAACGAAAAGTGAACTCACTTTATAGACATATGCAGGAAACCCTTTGGTAAAAAAGTCTCTACGTTTCATAGCTTTACACCTCTCACTGTCTTCGTCTATAGCGTCAGTATATCAAAAGAAATGCTGAAAACAAGGGCCATTTGCCCTCTTTTTCCTACTATTGCACTGGGATTATTTTTGCTTAATTTTGTTAATTTTAACTAATACCTTTCAAACCTACTAATTATCGTTATCATTATTCCCACTAATAATGTAGGATTATTTTTATAAATAAATTAAATTTTACTAAAATTAGCTACAATTTACTTGTTTGCATTGTCCCTTTATGGTATGTTTATAATATAATGATACAAATCAGCACAGCCAATATTACACTTGGACTACAAGAAGGAAGGATTACAGCGCATGAGGATTTCTACAAAAGGTCGCTACGCACTGAGGGTAATGCTATATTTAGCAGAACATTATACCTTGGGGCACATAGCCGTAAAGGTTATTGCCGAGGAAGAATCTTTGTCGCCTAAGTATATTGAACAAATCATGTCCAAATTAACAAAAGCAGGCTTGGTAATTGCCGTGCGGGGAGCTAACGGTGGTTATAGGCTGGCTAACAGTCCATCGAATTACAGTGTCGCCCAGATCATTAAGGTTACCGAGAATAACGAAGACTTTTCACCTTGTGCGCCTGCAGGCGGGACTCCTTGCCCACGTTACAAAAAATGCATTTCCTCAGATGTCTGGCAGCTTGTTCAATCCACCATAGAAGAACTGCTGGATAACCTTACCCTGACAGATCTACTTCGCATGCAGCAGGATAAATTAGGTACCCCCAGTCTTTATCTTACTTACCTGTCGCACTTGAATAAAAAATAGACGAAGTTGCCTGAGAACCGTCTGTTTCTAACTTAATACCAAAAGAGGCAAGTCATCCGTCGTTTGACGGATGACTTGCCTCTTTATCTTATAATACCGGTTGCTGCTCCGAATTATCCAAGAGTTGCATTACGGAAGCAAAAAATTGTAGCTTTTGCTTTCATTGGTTTTTAGCAGACCTTTTTATCGAGCTTTGCATAAATTTAGAATCGTTTCCATAAGTTGTGCAAACTTCAATGGTGTTTCCAGAAAATCATTAATCCCAGCCTCAACCAAAAGGTGCTTTTCTTCCTGTTTAAGTTGCTCTCCAAGTCCTATCATAGGCACCGAACCTGACAATGGATGTTTACTCTGCCGAAGCTTTTTGGCTATTGATGCTCCATCTATTTCATGTGAACATAAATCAATTAAGATGCAGTCAAAACCCTCGGCTCCGCTATTTTCGTATAACTCCAAAGCCTTAAATTCATTCTCTGCCAGAAAAACCCTTGCGCCCTTTTTTTCCAGCAACCTTCGAGCAACTAAAATGGATATTGGTTTTTTTTCAACAATCAAAATTTTCATATCAACAATGCTGTCACTGCTTTCATTCAGATCCTCTGCACCGGAATTCTTATTACCGGCAAGCAATAAAGGCAAATCAACAGTAACAAGAGTCCCATTGCCGAGTTCACTGTTAACAGAAATTGTGCCGCCTAATTCATCGATAATTCCTTTAGAAATAGCCATGCCTAACCCTGAGCTTTCACTCTTGAACTTACCTCCTGCACAACAATAGAACGGCGTAAATATGCTTTCGAGACGTTCCGGGCTTATTCCCGGTCCATCGTCCTTCACAACAAACCTAAAAAGGCCTTTTTCCTTGCTTTCAGATGGTAATTCATAGATTTTCAAGGTGACGTTCCCGCCTTTGGCAGTATATCTGAAAGCATTATCCAATATGTTTGCTAAAATGCGACTGATAGCTTTTTTGTCACTGACGCAGTTATCATGAAAAACGTGTTTCTCTATCACAAATATTTGTTTCTTGGAAGCATAATGTTGTTTGAATTTATTTTTTAGCCTATCCGCCATATCTGTAAGCAAAAATTCGGTATTGGTAATCTGCATCTTCTTGCTTTCCAAATTACTTATGTCCATAATATCGTTTATAATTTCGGTTAATTGTGCCACATAGCCCTTTGCCTCCTCCAAATGCTCCCTGACTAATCGACTTTCGCTTTTATCAATAGCATTTCTAATACATGCTGTTATGTTTTTAAACGGCATTTTCATTTCTCTACTTATTGAGGATAAATAATCTGTTCTGATAATGTTTAAATTGGTTGCCTCTAAGAGTGCTTCTACAATATGTCTTTGCTGCTCCACAAAATTGGTAATATCGACCTCAGTCCAAAGAACCATGCCATATTTTTTATCAAAATTCGCATAACGAAGCTTTTTTTTCTTTGTTGATTTATCCGCTCCGATAACCTCTACATCGAATTCATAAATGTCACTTTCTTTCAATTGTCTGCGAACATTGCTTATAGCCATTTTTTCCATGATGTTCTGACGTTCTTCAGCAACAATAAATGTTTTTACATATTCCGTGACTGCTTTTTCATAACCCAAATCCCTGCCGATTAATCCACTAAAACGCTGATCCTTCTGCGCATATAATTTGGCTGTCTCTGCGGCAAGATTTATATAGGCAATCATATCATAGTCATATTGAACAGCCGCATTGATAATTTCCTGCATCATTTTTGTTTCGTTTATATCATATGTATATAAGAACGCTGTTAAATCATCACTTTGAGGATCTTTCATGAGCTGGATCGTAGAACGAGCCCACATTATATATTTACCATTTCTTGAGTAACGCCGATAATCAATTGATAACAATGTAATACCGGCGGCATAAGATTTCCTCAAATTATCCAACTTTAACAGATTAGCAAATTCTTGCCTCTTGGCAAAGTCAACCACAGTCGGCAACACTCTTTCTATAAATTCCGTTACCGGCTGTCCCGGAACAATAGTTGGTACGGGAAAACCATGCGGATCATGGTCCATAACCGTTCCTTTAGTAACATTAAAGAAAAGATATGCCATAAAGTCTAAATCAACGCGACAACGTCGCTGAAGCTCTTTTTTATATCTCTCATCTGCTAACTCGCGAGCATGTTTTTGCTCTGTTATATCTGTCATATACGTAATATATGCCGGTCTTCCGAGCCATTTCATCATGCAAACACGAACCTGCACGGTTTTATTTATAAAAGGAATAGAAATTTCTGCCTTTTTATTATCGGTATGCGTTATAAAAAGCTTGCAAAAATCGCATGGATGCGTACCTTTGCCAAAAAATTCATAACACTTCTTGCCGGTGTAGCTTTTGCTGGTACAATTCATTAATTGCATAGCTGCCCTATTCGCATAAAACAGATTATAATTTACGGCGTCAACCACGTAGATCGCGGTTTCCATTCCATCTAAGATGTTACCCTGCAAACAAAAACAATCATCTAAATCTGCCAACATCTCCCTGTTAGCCAGTATATTCTTAATGCGCGCTGAAATTACCTTATTGGTAAAAGGTTTGCAGATATAGTCATCTGCACCTACGCCAAGCGCCGTATTTTCATCAGATGATTCTCCTTTAGAGGTTACTACTATAACAATGAGTTTTTTATAAGTCTCCCTTGACCGTACAAGCTGTAAAAACTCCAACCCGCTCATTTTAGGCAATAATGGCTCTAAAAGAACGACCTTAATATCATCGTTTTTTTCTAATAAAGACAATCCTTGGCAGCCATCTTCTGCTTCCAGCACATCATACTCTTGTGATAGATCGTTCTTAAGATCTTCTCTTCTGCCTCTGGCATTATCCACTATCAACAATTTCTTTTTCATCAATTCAACCCTCCCAACAACCCCGCCGCTCCAACTAAAAGTGAACTGACTTTTTACGAATCAGCAGCAATGTTTTAACCCTGCGCTGCATATTTCCAGCCGTTTGATGCTTATAAAATATTTATAATACCATGGATCCAGATAAAACTAACTAAGTTGTAAAATTATTAGAGGCAATTTTTTATGTGTCATGACATATAGATACATAGATGTGCTGCTTTTTGTATACATAATCATTAGTCACAAGTCAGAATACTCCGATATTCGACATATGTCAACTTTAATATTTGGATAGAGTACAATTAAGTTCGCAAAAGTAAAAAAAGGAAAAACCATCGATTACTCCGAAAAGTTAAATGTCTAGTAAACCAAAAAGGAGTGTATTATCGATGGCTTACCAAAATTCTACCGTACCTTTTGAAAAAATGCTATTAAATTTTATATCAAACGACGATCCTATGTTATCTATGTTGAAGTGGTTGTGTGAAAAGCTTATGGAAACCGAAGTTCAAACAAAGCTTGGAGCGGAAAAATCAGAAAGAGTAGCAAATCGGCAAGGATATAGATCCGGAT
>JAAYIB010000040.1 GCA_012744295.1 Acholeplasmataceae bacterium | reverse complement strand
AGTGCGATTCTCTCGCGGGCGGTCAGCTTGCCGCTTTGGTGTTGCTTCGCAACACGTTTTTCGCCGCCGGCCGCCATGATCTTCTCGGATTTTTTGATCATTTTCTCAATTTTTGCTTGAGTAGACATTTATTCACGCTCCTAATTGTTTGCCGTCTGACTCGCTATTTGACACTGGCCCTGATATAATCGACTATCGCACCGGTCGGGGTGCCCGGAGTGAAAACTTCCGCAACGCCTGCTGCCTTGAGCCCCGGAATGTCTGCGTCGGGAATAACGCCGCCGCCGATTGTCAGCACGTCGTTCATGCCCTTGGACTTCAGCAGGTCGACAACCTTGGGGAACAACGTGTTATGCGCTCCCGAAAGCAGGCTCAGTGCTACTACGTTGACATCTTCCTGCAGAGCGGATTCCGCAATCTGCTCCGGCGTCAGCCTGATGCCCGTGTATATAACCTCAAACCCGGCATCACGCAATGCTCTTGCCACAACCTTCGCGCCGCGGTCATGCCCGTCCAGTCCCGGCTTTGCCACCAATACTCTTATGCGTTTATCCATTTCTTCAGCTCTCCTTTAATTTGACATTTCATTAAATCACTTTGGCCGTTTCTTAGAAGTTTGCTCCATCCTGGCGGTATTCTCCAAAAACATCCTTCATTGTGCCGCAGATTTCTCCAAGAGTTGCATAAGTCTTAACTGCGTCAATCAGATAAGGCATAAGGTTTTCAGTGCCTTCGGCCGCTTTCTTCAGGGCCGCAAGCGAAGAAGCAACGGCCGCGTTGTCTCTTTCCGCCTTCATTTTTTCCACTTTGGCCACCTGGCGCTCGCCAATGCTTAAGTCTGCAGTCAAAACGTCCTGTTCCTCTTCAGCCTTCTTGTCGGCAAATTTATTAACGCCGACAACGGTGATTTCCTTCTTCTCTATCGCGTACTGGTATTGGACCGCATTGGCAGCCATCTCGGCCTGCATATAGCCTTTTTCGATTGCCGCAACGGCTCCGCCCATCGCGTCAATCTTTTTAATGTATTCATAGGCTTCCTGCTCGATTTTGTCAGTCAGCGTTTCCACATAATAGGAGCCTGCCAAAGGATCGATTGTATCGCCGCAGCCGCTCTCGTAGGCGAGCAATTGCTGTGTGCGGATGGCAAGGACAGCGCTTTCCTCTGTCGGAATCGCTATCGCCTCGTCATAGGCACAGGTCGCCATCGACTGGATGCCGCCCAGCATGGCTGCCAAAGCCTGCCAGGTAACGCGTACGATGTTGTTATGGGGCTGTTGGGCGGTCAGCACGCTGCCGGCAGTATGCACGTGTACGCGCAGCATTTGCGCCTTGGGCACCGCAGCGCCGAAACGTTCTTTCATGATGCGTGCCCACAAACGTCTGGCAGCACGGAATTTTGCAACTTCTTCAAACAAATCGAGTCCGGCCGTAAAGATCCAGGAAATGCCCGGTGCAAAATCATCAACCTTCTGTCCCGATTTTATTGCCGCTTCAATATATGCAATGGCATTGGAAAAAGCGAAGGCTATTTCCTGCACGCAGGAGGCACCTGCTTCACGGATATGGTAGGCGCCTACGCTGATGGTATTCCACTTGGGGATGCTCTTCGAACAATATTCAAAGGTATCGTTGATCAGCCGCATTGAGGGACGGGGCGGATAAATGTAAGTTCCGCGGGCAATGTACTCCTTCAGAATGTCGTTTTGAATCGTACCGCGCAACTGGTCAGGCGTGATGCCGTTCTTTTCGGCAACGGCCACATACATGGCCAAAAGGACTGCTGCCGGTCCGTTAATCGTCATCGAGGTTGAGACCTTGGAAAGGTCAATGCCTTCAAAAAGCTTTT